>JACMJD010000560.1 GCA_014380825.1 Phycisphaerae bacterium
AGCAGCGGGGAATTAACACGCGTGTGGTAATCTCCGCGACTCGCTTCAACGCGAATTTGCAAAAGGGTAAGTCAGGCAGATCATTCAACTCGGAGGCAGGAAAATGGCACAGAAACTCTCACGGATTCCCAATCGGCTGCACGGTCGTCGCACGTCGACGATCCTTCTCGCGGCCGCATCCACCGCGGCCGGACTCAGTCAGCTCATGACGCCCGGCGGCGCGATCGGCGCGACCGTCACCTGGGCGAATACGAACGTAACCTTCAGCGCCGCGGCTGCGTGGATCGGCGGCGTGGCGCCGACGAGCAGCACATCCGCGGACGTCGCCGTGTTTCAGGGCGTGCCGTCGGCGCAGCCGCTGCTGACCGGCACCAGCCGAAGCCTTGGCGCGCTCGATCTTCAATCCAGCGGCTGGATCTTCACGCCCAGTGTCGCGGGCAACCGCCTGAGCTTCGGCACCGGCGTGGATCAGGGCGGCGGCGTGTTTCTCTCCGGAATCAACAGCACAACGAATCCCACCGGCACCGCGCAGTTCGATATCGGCATCAACATCAGCAACACGCCGGTGAGCTTCAACTACTCGCTGAATACGACGTTCAACGGACTATTCGAATCCGACGGCGCGGGCACCGCACGAACGCTCACGTTCCTCGGCAGCGGCAACACGGTCATGAATGGCAACCTGAACCTGGCTTCAGGTGCTTCGCCGATCAACCGCACGTTTATTTTCAACAACACCGGCACGGGCACGATGCTAATCAATGGTCCGATCATCACTAGCTCCGGCAGCAACGGGACGTTTGCCGTCGACGGCACGAGCCTCGTCGAGCTGACCAATGCCGGCAATACGCAGTTCCAAACGAGGCTTGCCGGTGGCACGTTGCGCATTCATGCAGACGGCAACCTCGGCGCAACCCCCGCCGCATTTACGTCAAACAACATCAACGTAACCGGCACGTCGACGCTCCAACTTGCTGCAGGCTTGGGCACGTTCACGTTGGGCGCGAACCGCGGCATCTCGATCACCGGTGCCACGTCGCGCACCTTCACGATCGACACCAATGATGCGGCCAACACGATGGTCTTGAGCAACCCGATCGTCGAAACGGGCGGCGGAATTGGAAACTTCACCAAGCAGGGCGCGGGCACGCTGATCCTCAACGCGGCGAACACGCTGACAGGCACCGTTAATTTCGGCGGCGGAACGATGATCGTTGCGAACCCCGCTGCGCTCGGCACCGGATTGCTCCGATGGGGCGGCGGAACGCTTGCCTCAACCGCGCCGCTTACTGTGAACAATACCAGTGTGCTCACCAACCTCTCGACCATCGGCGGATCACAAACGATCACGTTCGCCGGTCAGCTTCAGTACAACGGCACGACCGATCGCACCGAACGCTTCAGTCAGGATGCCGGCGTCGTCACGCAGGTGAACGGCGGGTTGGTGATCTCCACCGATGCGCCGCGCGTGTTTGCCATCGCCGGCACCGGCGAAGTGGCGTTCAACAGCCCGATCAGCGAAACCCCCGGCCAGCCGGGCACGTTGAGAATCGCCAGCGACGGCACGGCAACGATGAACGCCGCCAACACGTACACCGGCGGCACGAACATCCGCAGCGGGCGTCTGAAGATCGGCAGCGACGATAACCTCGGCGCGGCCGGCACGTCGATCTCGTTCGGAAGCAGTGGAACGCTGTTGGCAACTTCAGGAACGCTTCTGGTCACCGGGGGCGTCATCGGAACACGCGATGTTGTCGTGTTCGAAGACGGGGGAACCTTGGACGCCGACGGCGCGCCGTTCGTTACGTCCGGCACGATCACCGGTCCCGGCGCGCTCACAAAGCACGGCGCGGGCGTGCTGGTGGCGAAGCACGTGCGGACCGGCGGGCTGCATGTGAATGCGGGGATCGTCGGCATTACACCGAACGGAGCTGCTGCCGGCGCGAGCAACATCGGCTCCCTCACGATCGCCGGCGGACCGAGCGCGCCGACGGCGCGATTCGACCTGGCTGACAACGACGCTGTTTTCACTGCCACGCCGCGGGCGGATGTGCAGTCGTACATCAACTTCGCGAGAAACGGCGGAGCGTGGAACCAGCCCGGCCTCAGCAGCAGCTCCGCTGCCTCCTCCGTTCCCAAGAACAAGACCCTGGGCGTGTTAAGCGGCGCCGAGTACAACGCGCTTTATCCCGGCGGCGACTTCAACGGCTTCACGCTCACCGCCACCGACGTGGCGGTGAAGTTCACTTATTATGGCGACGTCGATTTCAATGGCGTCGTTGACTTCGACGACTATTCGCGAATTGATGCCGGCTTCAATAACAACCGCACCGGGTGGCTGAACGGCGACGTCGACGCAAACGGCATCGTGGACTTCGACGACTACTCCCTGATCGACCAGGCGTTCAACACGCAAAGCGGCACGTTGCGGCGTGCGATGAGCTATCTCGACGGCAGCGATCGCAGCGAGAAAGGCATGGACGAACCTTCGTTGCAACTGGTGATGGATCATCTCGGGCAGTTCGGCGAGCAATACGCGGCTGGATTCCTGAACTCCGTGCCGGAACCAACGAGCACTGTGGTGATGAGCGGACTTGCCGTTTTAGCGGCAGGCAGGCGGCGCCGTCGCGTGCGTTGAGCTCCGAGCAGTTCGTAGCGTTGGCACATTCGCCCCCGTCGATGTTTCGACGGGGGCGATTTTGTTGCATCGTCGCAATCGAGCACGGATATTCTTGTCGATCCGATGAGCGCAGACCGAAAGTTCGATCTTCCGCTGCAATATGAAACGCCCGCGACCTGGGCGACGCAGGTGCTGCGCGACCCGCTTGAGCTGCTGAACGATCACGCGCACCTGGAGAAAAAGGCCGCCGCCAACGCGCTGGAATTGTTGAATCGCTGGCCCGAGCCGAACCCACCGGAGAATTGGGTGGCCGCGATGACCGCGATCGCGCGCGATGAGGTCGAACACCTGGCGACGGTTTCGCGCCTGCTCGCGCGGCGAGGCGGCAGGCTCACGCGTCAACACGCCAACCCATATGCATCAGATCTGCACAAGCTTGTGCGCCGTGGGAAGGGTAAGGAAGAGCGGGTCGATCGATTGATGATCAGCGCGCTGATCGAAGCGCGAAGCTGCGAACGTTTCCGACTGCTGGCCGATACGTGTGCAGACGATGCGGAACTCGCCAAACTCTACAAAGCTCTCTGGGCCAGCGAGCACGGACATTACCGAACGTTTATCGATCTGGCCGAACAGATCCTGCCCGCGGATGAAGTCGCGCAGCGCTGGCAACAAATGCTTCGCGATGAAGCAAAGTTAATCCAACGCCAACCGCCCGGCCCGCGGATGCACGGTGGACTGTGACTTGCCACGAATGAACGAAAGAGTTGCCTCCGACGGAAGAGTTGTCATCCTGAGCGTACTCGCGAAGGATCTCGATTCGCAGTCGAAGCCAGATCCTTCGCGGGTACGCTCAGGATGACGGACGTTCATGACTGATGACGCCCCAACCAATTCGAATCAGCGATCCATGCTCCGTTGGGAAAGCGGCGTCGCCCACGAGCATGCCGACGAGCTGGCCGAAGAAGAGCCGCTCGAGATTCGCGTGCGCGGCCGCAACATCAGCATCACGATGCGCACGCCCGGTCACGATGATGAACTGGCCGCGGGCTTCCTGCTCGGCGAGGCGATGATCGGGCGACGCGCGGACGTGCTGCGCATCGAACCGTGCGCCAAGAACGAATTCGGCAACACGATTGACGTGGTGCTCGCCCCGGACGTGCCGGTCGATTTCAATCGGCTGACGCGCAACGTGTTCGCATCCTCAAGCTGCGGCATCTGCGGTAAAGCCTCGATCGATTCGATTCTGCAAAGCCTCGATCCGATCGAATCGAAGGTTCAGTTTGATGCCACGCTGATCACGCAACTGCCCGCGCTGATGCACGCCGAGCAGCAGACTTTCCATCGCACCGGCGGCCTGCACGCGGCGGCGCTGTTTGGGGAAGACGGCAGAATGATCGTGCTCCGCGAAGACGTCGGCCGGCATAACGCGGTCGACAAAGTCATCGGCC
>JACMJD010000561.1 GCA_014380825.1 Phycisphaerae bacterium
CGAACAAAACACTCTTCGAAATAGACACAGAGAATAGGGGGCACTCCAAAAGCTGTTAACCAGAGAGCGCATTTTTCCCAACCCCCTCTTTTTGTGGGGAATTTAAGTACTTACATGGTGTGCAAGAAACTCTCTACCTCTGGCCGCCGCGTTATCCCGCTATCGCACGGCAACGCCCCCGCCCTTGCTCGGCTTGCCGCCAAGTGGTGGAACTGCAGGCCGAAGCGCCGATCCCTGTGTGTTGAAGGCCTGATCGATCAGCGAGTAGTCGTCGAAGTCCACGATGCCGTTGCCGTCGACATCGCCATTGAGCCAGCCGGTGCGGTTGTTGTTGAACCCTGCATCGATCCGGCTGTAATCATCGAAGTCGACCGCGCCATCCAAATCGGTGTCGCCATAGAAAGTGGGTTTGATCAGCACACAGGATGCATCCATCGCGAAGTCGCCGAACGACGCGTTCGCGCCGTAGATTGCCTTGTAGTCCGCAGATTCCAGCAGCCCGACCGTGACGTTGCGCGCTGGCGGCGCGTTATTCGCGAGGACGGGGAACAGTCCGAGGCCGTTCCACGTACCGGAAGTTCGGGCTCTATTGATGTATGTCTGTATCGTCGCGATGGGAGTTGGTCCGCCGGGCGCATGGTTGACCAGCAGTTCTCTTGAGCCGGCCAAGTCGACAATGCCTTGGTCGGCGATCGCGAAGCCGTTGGTGAATTGCGGCGCATCAAGCGTGACGCGGCCATTGCCGTCCACGAGAAGGGATTGCCAGATCGCACGCGTAACGACTTTTATCGGCGCGCCGCCACTGACGTGCAGGGTGGAGGCCGCGCCACTCCATCCGAGTTGGATCTGGTCCGCCTCCGTATACGTGATGGCATTGGGATGCCCGACGTAGCCGAAGGCGCCGTCGGCGAACAACAGGTTTTCGGTGCCGCTGCTCTGACCAGTGACCACAATCGTGTTTTTGCCGGCGTCGCCGTTGAATTCGATCGATGAATCAAGGGATACGGCGGTCAGCCGGCGCAACGTAAACACATCGTCGCCTGCCATGGGCTTTCCCCTGTGGTGTTGCGACGCAGGGATGGTAACAACTCAGGTCCGCCGGGTCACCGCAAATTGGCCGCGTCGCGCAATACAGCAGTGGCCCTCGCCGGCGCGATGTTCGGAAATGCGGAGCATTCGAGCTACTTCGTGTCGGAATTCCGGACGCCGGACTCAGCTTGGGCAGAAACTGGAAAACCGCGAGCGCGGCAACAACTCGCGCTGCCCATCGCTGCTCATGCTCCGACAACTCGGGATTGTCGTAGATTCGTATCGCCCCGCAAACAGAAATCTGCACCACATTGTCGCGGGCGTGAGCTATCGCACGGCGACGCCTCCGCCCTCGCTCGCCCTTCCGCCGAGTGGTGAGAGAGCGGGTCGCAGTGTCGAGCCCTGTGTGTTAAATGCTTGGTCGATCAGCGAGTAGTCGTCGAAGTCGACGATGCCGTTGCCATCGACGTCACCGTTGATCCAACCGGTCTTGTTGCCGTTGAAGCCGGCATCGATGCGTGAGTAGTCGTCGAAGTCCACAACGCCGTTGAAGTCGGTATCGCCGTAATAGGTGTGCTTCACCAGGACCGTTGTACCGTCGATCGTCTGGCCGTTGAACGTCGTCATCCCACTGAAGGCGATGTGGTCCGAACCCTCCATCGCGCCGAGCGTGGTTCTGGCGTTGGGATTGGCGGCGGCAGCGGAGCTGCGGATGCCGAAGCCAAGCCAGTTGCCACCGTTGTAGCCCTGGTTGATCTGCTCCTGCACGAGTTCGAGCGGATACCCTTCGTCGTAGTCGAGGATCATCGCGCCGTCGGAAACGTCGAACAGGCCGTTGGACCAGATCTGAACACTGCCTGCGCGAAAGACGAACCCGCCTGTTTGCTGATAGATAGCTCCGCCGTCGCCGATGAGCGCGGAGTTGAGGCTCACACTTCGATTGGTGTAAAGGGCGGCCGAGCCGGTTGAGTCTTCGTTCACCTGCAACGTCTCGCCGATCGAGCCAGGATCATAAAACACCCGCGTGAGCGGCGAGGTCTCGTGAATGACGGTGATGTTGTTGAAGCTGCCCTGAGAAGTCTGCAGCCGCACGGTGTTGACTTGGCCGAAACGGTAGTCGATCGGCGTGGGCGACATGCCGGACACGCGACCGAGGAGCAACGTGTTCATCTCGTGGATAAGCACGTTGGCGGCCGTGTCTCCGGAGTCATCGAGGACCAGCGTAGTCGCGCCGGAGGTGTTGAACACGGTGACCGGCGCGGTCACTCCGTTCATTCCGATGCCCGCGACGCCGCCGACCGTGACGGTGTCCGCGCCGGCCGTGCCTTGGATGGTCAGGGCATCCTGGTGCCGGCGGACGTTGAGCGTATCGGCTCCCGAGCCGTGCGTGATGTTCACTGCGCTGGTGTCGTTGAATTTCCAGGAGATGTTCGCCGGCGCGAGCCCGGTGAGCCTGCCGTAGGGGGCACCGCCGATGACAACGTCATCAAGCGTCGCAATTCTTGCGAGCGCGTTACCGGCGTCGTTCACGGTGATGTTGTTATGGTTTGGCGGGTTCTGCAGGGTGATGTCGCCAAGAATGCCTTGCGCGCCGTTGGCCGCCCCGCCGATCGTGTACGCGTCGGCGCCGCCGGTCGTGGTGAGATTCAGATTCTTCGAGGTCTGGCGGACCAGCACCGTGTCGGCAGCGGATCCGAAGGTGCCGTTGACGGACGAGACATCCAGATATCGGTAGAGAATTGGCGCTGGCGCGAGGCCGGTCCACTGTCCCAACGTGTCGGCGCCGACGGTGACGTTTTGCAGCGTTGCGGTCCGCGCCGTGGTGTCGGGACCGTTGTTGATGTTCAGGGTGCTGGTGCTCGGCGTGTTGCGCACCGTCACGGCTTGGGTAATCGACTGCACGCCGTTGGTGAGGTTGCCAAGATTCACGATGTCGTTGCCCGCGCTGCTGTTGATCCGCAGGTCCTCGTCATTACGCAGCACGTTGACGGTGTCGCTCGCCCCGCCGGTGATCACCGTCGCGCTGAACACATCCGAACTGTCGAATCGGATCGGTGACGTTGAACCGGTGATGGTGTTGTACCCGCCGACTTCGTCGATCGTGAAAGTGCGCGGGACGGGGTAGCCGGTGTCGTCGATCGTGAGCACCGTGAACGCCGGCGTGTTGTCGATTGTCAGCTCCCCAAGGATCCCTCCCAGCCCGCTGGCCGCCGACGAACCGACGGTGATGATATCGTTGCTTCCAGTGTTATTCAGGATGAACGTCTCGGTCGATCGGATGAAGGTGCCGGTGTCCAGGCCGCTGCCGCACATGAGATTGACCGATGCGATGTCGCGGTCGTCCCAGAAGATATTGGCCGGCGCCATGCCGGTGAGGAAGTTGAAATTGCCGGAACTGTTGACGTTCCAAGTTCGCGCTCCGGTGTCCGGCCCGTTGTCGATGTAAAGTAGTGTTGTCGCTGGATCGTTGTGGATCTGCACATCGCCGCTGATGGCGCGTACGCCGTTGGTGGAGTTGCCGATGTTGACTGAATCAAGGCCTCCAGCGCTGTTGATCAGGACACCGGTTCCGCCAAGGGTGCTTCGGAGGTTCACGAGATCGGGGCCGGTGCCGGTCGTGAGAGTGTGACTCTCGGTGTCGATCGCATATCCGTACCCGCCCCAACCGGGCCGATCGAAGCGGCTCGACGTAACGGTGAAGGTATTCGCGGCGCCGTTGTCGTAGACGAAGACCCGGTCGTTGTCGCTGCCTCCGTTGACGACCGTGTTACCGGTGATGTTTCCCAGGTTCCGTAGCGCGAACGAGAAGTCGATGACGTCGTCGCCGCCGCCGCCGTTGAGCGTGGTCGGTTTTCCGGCGTTGTCCTCCAGGCGGATGAGATCGTTCCCGTTGAAGCCCTGGACGGTGATGCTGTTGGTCTGGGAAAACGGCACGATCTCACTATAAAAGACGCTGCCTCCGACGGTGCCGACGGTGACGAGCAGGCCGGTGGGGACCGTGGAGCGCTTGATCTCGATGAAGTCGTTTTGGTCCGACGCGTAGATTTGTCCAGTGACCGTCAGCGTGTTGGCGGTTTGGTTTGAGTCCACCAGCATGTTGTTGAGCGTGCGTGGAAGAGTGATCGTGTAGCCGTAAACCTGCCCGAGGAATTGCGCGTCGATGTCGCTGATCAGGTTGCGCTCGCCGACGACGTTCGCTCGACCGGAGTTCATCAGGATAGACGGATGCCAGGGCAGGCCGGCGGCGTTCGTCGCGGCGGTGCCCGGGCCTTCCCAGAGGTGGCCGGCGTCGACATTCGTCATCGTATATTCGATTGGCCCGCCGCCAATGTTGACCGCGACGAGGTTTCCCGGGCGGGTGTCGTTCGGATCGTCGATGTTTGTCTGCACCAGGTAGTTTGAGATCAGAAGAGGCCCACCTGGCGTGTTGTCGAATCCAAGAGCGTGGCCCAGCTCGTGAAGGGCGGTGGTGTACAGATCCCAGCCGGCGACGTTGGCTGGTGAGGCGACGCCCATGAATGCATTAGTAAGGGAAGTGAATTCCGAGTCGTCGTTAATCGAAGGATCGACCCAGTGTATGGTTCCGGAGTTGTCGAACCGAATTGTACCAGCGGTGGGCTTGCCGCCGCGCCAGTCGGTCGCAACGCCGTCGGCGATCAAAGTACCCGGGAGATTCGCAGTCCCCAAGGTCAGAAGGTACGTGTTCCCGCCGTTGTTGTAGTTAAAGTTGGTGATGACCTCTTCCCAGTCGACGATCGCGCGGTCCACGGCGAACCGCGCCTGCGCCGCGAAGACGCCGAACTCGGCGTTGAACCCGTCGGTGTCGCCTGCACCCGGCCCGGTGCCGCGGTTGGTCCAGGCGATCGTGCTCAAC
>JACMJD010000046.1 GCA_014380825.1 Phycisphaerae bacterium
CGCTCGCGCTGCTCATGTGCTTGTTGAGCGCGCGCCAGCTTGGGAAACCGTGCTCGCGCGCGATGGCGAGTTGAGCATCTGCCAGTTTCGCGGCGGGGTTGGTGCGATGAAGCTCATCGAGCTTCTTCTTGGCGGCCTTGCGATACCAATCGAGGTGCGGACGCGCGGGCTGCGCAGGTTGCGCTGTGGACATGGGAACCTTCCTTCAGTGTGCGCCCGGGTGTCCGCGATCTCGGGCAGAAAGAAGGCTATGTAATGTTCGAAGGCAGGCGGGAAAATCCCTTCACGCGGACCGTCGGCCACCTGATTGGCCGACATGAACGTATCGATCGAGCGCCATTCTCGCAATAGATTGCGCGTTTCGCGGCATTATTCGGTGTTCGCGCACAGAACTTGGAGAAGCAATGCGGCGTATCACAGTTCTGACGACGTTCAGCCCGCCCCACCGGCGCGCACTTTTCGTCAGATTCGGTTCATGAGAGGTTCATGAGTTGACGCATTCCGTCGCAAATCCATTGCAAACCTGCCCATTTTTGTGGTACTTCATGGCAGTCGGAGTGAGGAGCGCAATAGCGCCGCGGGCATCCGCAGAAATGCCGGGCTCTCCAATTTCTCGTTCACCTTGTCGTTCGAAAGTATTCGCCGCGCGGTAGGTCTGCGCGGACGACCATCTACAGGTTCGGAGGTTCGATGCACTGCGATGCCGCCAAAGGTTTGTCTATGAAATCCAAGTCCAGTTTGAAGCGTTCGAACGCGCGCCGTGTGCTGAACCGCGCGATGGCAGAAGTTGAATCGCTCGAGATGCGACAACTGCTTTCTTACGCGCTGCCGACGGGCAAGGACGCGATGCAAGCAGCGGGATGCGCCGCGTGCGGCGGCGGTGGTTGTCCGTCATGCCGTCTGGCGCAGCAACAAGTGCAGCTACTGACCGGCCGTGGTCCTAAAGCAGGGGACGGTCGCGTCTTTGATAACGGTGGAATTGGTAATCCCACCGCTTACCAAATCGGCGCGCGATGGAGCAGCACCGCCAGCGGCGGCACCGGTACGACCGGCAGCGGCATCACGCTTTCGTGGAGCATCGTTCCAGATGGCACCACGCTCACCAGCGGCAACGGCGAAGCCAACGCCCCCAGCACGCTGATTTCGCGACTTAACACGCGCTATGGTTCACAGGCAACCTGGTTGCCGCTCTTTCAGCAGGTGTTTGACGGCTGGAGCGCCATCAGCGGAATCACCTACATTTTCCAGCCGACCGACGACGGCGTGGCGATGTCGCAGAACAACAACGGCGTGCTCAACGTCCGCGGCGATGTTCGTATCGGTGGACATCCAGTCGATGGGGCGTCGGGCGTGCTGGCGTACAACTACTTCCCGAACTTCGCGGACATGACGCTCGATACGAATGAGTTTGACGGCGGCGGATTCTTCACGTCCTCCTCGAACAATTCGCGCAACCTGCGCAACGTCCTCGCGCACGAGCACGGGCACGGCCTGGGCTTCAATCACGTCGATCCGACCAACGGCACGAAGCTGATGGAAGCGTTCGCCAACAGCAGCTTCGACATGATGCAGTTCGACGACATGCTCGCCGTCCAGCGGAGCTATGGCGACTTCTACGAAAAGAGCGGCGGCAACAACGCGTTTGGAACCGCCGTCAATCGCGGCACGTTGATCGATGGGATCGATACGGTCCAAAAGCTGGCGGTGTCGACCACCACGGACCTCGACTGGTTCAAGTTCACCATCGGCAACAATCGCAATGTCACCGTCAACGTCACACCGGTCGGCCCGACTTACATGCAGGGATCGCAGGGCGGATCGACCAGCAGCTTCAACGCGATGAACCAGGCGAACTTGCAGGTCGCGTTGTTCGCCTCCAACGGCACGACGCAGCTCGCGATCGCCAACACCAACGCAATTGGTCTTGCCGAGACGATTACGGGCCAGAACCTGCCGGCCGGAACATATTTCATTCGCGTGAACGATCAGACGGGGTCACCGAACGCGGTGCAGGCTTATACGTTGAGCACCACGGTAACCGAAGCGCAGGCGGTGGCGGTCATCGCTCCGGTTTCGCCGGATCCGCGCGCGACGGTTGTTTCTTCGATCAACATCAACTTCAACGAAGCCGTCAATGGCTTTGATCTGAATGACCTGACCCTGACGCGGGAAGGCGAGATTCAATCGCTGGCCGGCGCGACGCTCGGCACGGCCAACAACATCAACTACACGTTGAGTGGATTGGACAACGTCACCAACCGCGCCGGCCTGTTCACCCTGACGCTCAACGCCAGCGGCAGCGGTATCACCACGCAATCGGGTGCGAACCCGATCGCGAGCAACAGCAGCGATTCGTGGGTGATGACCGCCATCGCCGGCACGGCGGCCAACGAAACGTTCCGCATCGTGCCGAACGGCGCGCTGACCGACGTCTTCATCAACAACGACACGGCCACGCCGACCTATTCGTTCGTCAGCGCGAACATCGCCCAACTCACGGTCGACGGTTTGGGTGGTGATGACGTGTTCGTCGTCGATTTCACAAACGGCTCGCCGCTGCCATCGAACGGTGTGAACTGGGTAGGCGGGACGGACGTCAACGGCGATACCTTACGCATCATCGGCGAAGTGCCCGACGACACATTCCTGATCCAGCCGACCGCGCTGACGCGCTCGTCGCCGCTGTCGTCGACGATCAACCTCTCTGGCAATGAGTACTTTGATGTCACGACCGGCACGTACTCGACGTCGTCGAACCTCAACGCCGGATTTATTGTTGGGCCGGCAACGACCGTCGCGCTCAGTGCCTCGCAAACGATGCGCGGCTTGAGCATCGCCAACGGCGGCTTGGTGCGGATGACGCAGACGGCGCCGGCCGGCACGCGAATTCTGCGTACGAACTCGCTGACGATTGACCCGACCGGCAAGCTGGAATTATTCAACAACGCTCTGATGATTGACTATTCGGCCGCCTCCGCAATCCAGGATGTACAGACATACATCGCCACCGCCAGAAATGGTGGCGCCTGGGATGGAGCGGGCGGCATCACGTCGTTCAATGCCAGTATTGCCAATCCGCGCAACCGGGGCTTGGGCGCGATCGAAGCGACCGATTACAAGCTCGCCAACGGCGCTGCCGCCACGTTCTTCGGGCAGACGCTCGACGATTCGGCGGTGGTCGTGCGCTTGACGTATTATGGCGATACGGATCTCAACGGCGTGGTCGACTTCGATGATTACAGCCGCATCGATGCCGGCTTCAACGGCGACAAGACCGGCTGGTTCAACGGCGATGTCGATGGCAATGGCATCGTCGACTTCGACGACTACTCGATCATCGACCTGGCGTTCAACACGCAGACCTAGCTGCTGCGTTCAAGTAACTGAGTGCAGAGCACGTAAAGCAACCCGCGGGATCGCTTGTTATCGAGCGATCCCGCGTTCATTTGGCCGTCCGCCGGTTGCTGGGTACTAATCGCCATCTGCGACATCACGCGGCTCGTCCCGCACCGGCGGCCAGTAGAACGGGCCGGAGTTGTGGCGCTGCATGCGCATGTAGTAGGTGGCGTCGCCCTTGTCGGGCACTTCCAAGCCGTACCATTCCTGCCGCAGGCCGGGGATGCTGGGGAAGTCGACGACAATGTCGTGTACGCCGGGCGAAACGTGCAGCGGCATGACGTACACCGTGCGCGGCAGCATTTCCCACTGGCGCACATCCGCCTGGCTGGTCAATTTCAGCAACAGCCCCGCGCCGATCAGCGCGGCTGCCGCCGTCAGATCTCGGCGCTGCGCGCTGCCGCTGCCGTTGATGCCACGCATGCCTTCATACGCTCCTACGGCGATCATGCCCGTGCCGATCCCGCTCTTCACGGCGCGGATCGTATCGATGCTCTGCCAGCGGCGGTCCTGCGCCATGGCCAGCAGATCGATCGTCGGCTCGCCTAGCTGGCTGTCGCTGATCACCTGCCCGTCGATGCGCACGCTCGCGCGCGGCGGCGGACCCACTTGCGCCGGCACTGGCGCGAAACCCACAATCGATCCGTCGAAGTCCGTCACCTTCTGCGGCCCATGCCCCAGATCGACCACCAGCAGCAGATTCGATTGCATGTTGCGATCATAATCTGCGATCTCGCGCAACCCCGGCTGGAGCTCAACCGCGCGTGTGAAGTTTGCCCGCGCAAGGTCTTCTCGCCCGAGTTTCTGCCAGCACTTGCCCAGCATGATCGACGCGACGGCGAAGTTGCTTTCGACGTCTCGATAGTCCAGCCGTTCGGATTTCTTCTCGTTGGCCGAGTAGTCGCGCAGCTTGAACAGCGCGTTCTCGAACGCGCCGCGCGCGTTGCCGTAGTCTTCGCGCATGTAATAGACCAACCCGAGATAGAAGTTGGCCATGGCGCGTTCGTAGGGCTCGCCTTTCCAGATTTTGATTTTCTCGTCGACGAGAATCGCTCCCAGGCTTCGCCCGCCATCGTTCACGCCGACGCTGTTGATGACTTCATACGCGCGCAGGAATGCGCTCTCGGCCTCGGCGAGGTCGTAGTTCACCAGTGCGGCGCTGCCCAGACGCAGGTTGTTCAGGACGAAATTCTCGTCCGTCTTCTCGGAGAGTTTTTGCAATCGATGAGTTGCGCCGCTGTAGTCGCCGGCGAAATAGTCCGCGATCGCGCGATCGGCCTGCCGCTGCGCTTTCGTGGGCGCACAGCCGGCGAACGTCGCCAGCATCGCGACGAGCACAATGAATCGTCCGATCGACTTGCCCGTGATCAATCCAGGAATCCCTTGACCGCGACCTTGCTGATCTCGAACGCATCGGTCCAGAGCACGCTGCGATCGGCGAGGTTGGTCAGCTCGTAACTGCACAGGTAATAATTGGTCCGTCGCGACGCGGTTTCATTGCCCAGGCTAGAGAATTTAGCCGTCAGCGCATATTTCGGATTAATCGCATCCGGCGACGGCCCCAGATCAATCCGCCGATCGACGCCGTCCAGTTCGCGTTTTCTTAGATTGTAGAACGCATCACGATTCATCACCCAAAGAAATCGATCCGGCGCATGCCGGGAGAGCAGGGTGCGCACGCGTCCGGTAAACGCCTCGGCCTGTCCGCGCGGCAGAACTTCGCCACGCATGTAATTCTCCACCGGCTGGACGACGACGACCAGCTTCCCATCCCGTGAGATCGCCGCCTGCACTTCCGAATCGCCGGCGATGGACATTGCCATGCGATCGGTCACTGCCGCCAGATCGGCGCCGCTCAGCGCGGTATTCGTTCCGTGCGACACGGCATTTCCGCAGCCGGTAAGAAAAATGGAACCACAGATGAACACAGATGAACACAGATGAGAAAATCCAATTCTTATTTTATCTGTGTCCATCTGTGTTCATCTGTGGTTGATAAATGTTATCGTGCGACTTTGACCTCGTACGCGTTGTTCCAAACTTGTTGGCGCGTCTTCAGGTTGGTGAGCGTGAACTCGCAGAAATAGTAGCTCGTTCCGCGATTCGGCATCTCCGTGATTTTGGCATACAGACCGAAATCCGGCTGAATTCCGGCCGGGCCTGGCGCGGACTTCCCGCCGCCGCTGCCTTGGCCGAACTCGTCGCCTTCGCGCTCGCTGCTTTCCACCTCGCGCGATTGCACGTCGCGGTAACGCGCTTTGTTCTCGATCAGCGCCACGCGCCCGCGGCCGTACTTGGCCAGGTTCACGCGCAAGCGGGAAAGGAAGATGCTCAAGTCGAAGCGATCGCTAGTCGTGCGGTTCTCAACTCGGTCGACCACGATCGTCCACTGGTTCCGCGATTCGTTCAGCTCCGGCAGCGCGAGCAGGTCCTGCGCCATCTGATCAGATGCGACAACGACATCCTTGCTCTGCAATCCGCGATCGCGCGAATCTAGTTCTTCCACCGGCGGGCGCTGCCGGCCATAGTCATGCGGCTGGTCGTGATGGCAGGCGCCGGTGAACATCGCCAGCGACATCAATCCGATTGATAAATATTTCGTACGATCCATCGCTTGGTCTCCCGGGAATTTGTGCGCTCTAACCTCTACCCATCATGCAGTTATTGCAATAGTCTGGACACGCGACGGCCGAAAAGGTGTGGCCGTGCGTCACCCTCAGTTATCGGCCAATCGCGCAGGGTGACAATCCTTTTATCGTGCGAAGTGTCGTTTTCTATACGGAACTGTCTGCAACTAAAACGGAGGCGACGCCCGTGAGAACGGTGATATTAATTCTGATAATGGGGTTGATCGGCTGTCGCGACAACACGCCGCCGCCCCCGCGCGTGCCCATTCCCGCGCAAGATCGTGACCAGCGTGCCGCTGTGTACGGCAACGACGAGATGAAGCCGCTTGCGCCGCCGCCGGACCAATCGCGCGAGTTTCGTCCGCCGTATGACGATGCGCCCATCGTCAACCAGCGTCCGCCTGAGCAGCGCGCGTTCGTCGACGCGTATCGACAGGTCGGCAGCCCGCGCATCACGCTATTTGTCAATCGCACATTGGAGGGAACGATCGTTCCCTCGAGCGGTCGAGACACGCGCGATCCGGTGAACGAATATCTACAGCCCGGCCAGTACGATGAGGCCAATGCGAAATCGCTCGATTACCAGGCGATCGAAACGATCCTCACCGATTGGCTGGCCGCCAACGGACAGGTCACGGTCATCTCGCCCACGATGGCGCGACAGCGCATGACGGAGGAGCAAGTGAGGGAGTTGCAGGAAGGCCGGCCAGTCGCGCTTCGCGAGATCGCGCAACAGCTCGACGCCGACATCCTGATTCAAGTGCAGGCGCACCCAACGAAACAAACTCGTGACGGCTTGGAGTTTCGCGTGATCTCTGAAGCGATAAACACCAAGGACGGCCAATCGATCGGCCGGGCGGTGGTGGATGTGGTGCCGCCGCTGGAGAAGACGACGATCAATCGCTCGACAAGATTTCTGGCGCGCAAGCTAATGGACGACATGATCCAGACGTGGAGCGCACCGCCTCCGCCGGCGCGCGAACGCGCCGCTGCGGCAGCGCCACCACAACTACCGGAGCGCTCGATCGAAGCGCCGCCGCCGGCTCCAACGCGTCCGCCAGCCGTCGCACCAGCCGCGCCACCCAGCACTTTCCCAGCCACGCAACCATGAACTCAGTTAATCCCATGAAGACTACACTGCGAACGTTGCTATTCGTCGCCGCAATTTCGTTGACCGCGTGCAGCAACGGCGTGAATCCGCCGAAACAGCCGCGCGCCGATGCTTATTCGCCGTCGCAGATTCACGTCGATTCCGAAGACCTCCGTCGCGACACGGCCGTGGGAATTCCCGTCGTCACGCGCGACGATTCGGGCAACCTCGTACACGTGACGCTGCCGATCCGATCGGCCATCAACAAGGAGCTGCACATCGACTATTGGGTGAGCTTCTTCGACCGCAACGGCCAGCGATTAAGCAAAATCCAAGGCCAGAAAACCCTGCTGGCGAACACGCCCGACTCGATCGAGTTCAACAGCATGAGCCCGCGCGCGGCGGATTTTCAGGTTGATCTGCGATACTCGCGATGAGCCAATCAGATGTCGGCGAGCAACCGCGGCGGCCGCAACCGAGCGTCGTGCTTCGCGAGCGGTATCTGCGTATTGAACGCCTGGTCGATCAGCGAGTAATCATCGAAATCGACGATCCCGTTGTAGTCGAAGTCGCCGTTGGTCCAACCCGTTCGGCCCACATTGAAGCCGCCGTCTATGCGCGAATAGTCGTCGAAGTCGACGACGCGATTCAGGTCCGCGTCGCCTGCATATGTGTAGCGTACGACGACATCGCCCGCGGCAATCGTGATGTCGTCAATCCGGTACGGAATGATGTCGGCGCCGATCGCATACACCACCGCATCCGGCGGCGCGCCCGTGGTGCCGGCGGCAAGCGACGAGTTGATCGCGCCGGCCGCGCTGGTGCCGTTCCACTGGCCGCCGTTCCGTCCGGTGACGATCCAGTTACGAAACGTCGATACGCCCGGGCCGCCCGCACGCGAAATGAGCGAGCCGCCGTTGAAGTCGATCGTCCCCTGCACGTTGAAGATCGAACCGGCCGCGAAGCTCTTCACCAGCAACCCCTCGACGTGAAGCACGCCTGTGGGTTTGATATCGAGGTTGCGCACGTCATCCGTGACCGCGATCGTCGCAGCGCCGAGCGTGTCCAACGGTGTGCCGGAATCTGAATTAATGGTCAACGAATCGAGCCCGATCCCGGTATCCACCACCACCCGGCCGGCCGAGTCGTCGACGCGAACATGGTCGTCGCCGCCGTTGGCGTTGATGTCCAAGGCGCTGATCGTGTTGTTCACCTGAATGACGGTGCTGCCGGCGCTTGCAGTGAGTATGCGCTTCTCAACGTCGTTCGAATTTGCGATCACCGTGATCGTGCCGGCGGTTTTGGACATGCGATCGGTCGAGCCGAACGTGCTCAATGTGTAGAGATCGCTGTCGCCGGTGTCATTCGCATCGAGCATCTCGAGACGATCCGATCCGTTTCCGCCATTGAACGTAAGCGTGCTGGACGTGACATCCATGTCGCCGTTGCCGAATCGAACGAGATCGGCGCTGTTGTTGCCGCTGACGGTCGCGTTCATGCCGGTCGAGAGACTTTGAACATCGAACGTCGAGCCGAGCAGCGAGCCGGTGATCTGCGCCGTTTCCATCTGGCTGTAAGAATGGGTGCGCGTGCCGAAGGTAAACGTGCTCGATGTCATGGTCGCGGTGGTCGTGCCGACCGCGCTGGCGTTAGAGAAACGCATAAAGTCTGACCCGCCGCCGCCCACGAGCAGCACAGTGCCGGCGAGGCTCGCGAGCGAGCCGTTGCCGGCGTAGAACTCGTCGTTGCCGTTGTTGCCGAATGCGTCGACTTCTCGACCCGCGCCGACGCTGTTGATGAAGAACCGATCCACGCCGCTGCCGGCGTTGACTTGCAGGAGCTGCACGTCGCTGAGGTTGATCGTGTACGACCCGTCGATCAGCGAAGAGGTGATCGTATAATCCGCATTGGCCGATGCGTTCTGATTGTTCACGTTCACGCTGCCGCCCCCGGCGTTCAGGTCGATCGTCATCGTGCCGCCCAGCGCGCTGAGCAATCCGTTGGCGACGTTGACCGAGGTGAGCCGGGTCGCGCCACCGATGATTTGCGTATCAGCGATGGTCGTGGCCATCGAACTCACGTTGATCTGATTCGTCCCGCCAGCGCCGGCACTGCCCATGAGGAACGTCTGTGCCTCAAGGCCAATGAAGTTCACGCCCGCCGCGTCCTTGGTGATGTATCCGTTCTGCACGACGATTAGTTCGGCGGCGGCGTCGTCGTTGGTGTCGAGGGTGTCGTCGAAGGTGATGAAATCGACGCCGGCGGAGTCGATGATGTTCGTGTTGCTCAACCGCAGCCCGGACGCATCGAGATCTCCGCCGCCGACGATGTAAGTGTCATTCCCGCTGGGGTCGGTGATGCGCAGCTCGGTTGCGGAAGGCTTGGCGATGATCCGGGTGGTGGTTGCCAGCGTGTTCTGCGTCAGGTCGATGCGCTCGAGCGTCGAGTCGTACCGGAATTTTCCGCGCTGGTCTCCAGTACGGCTTGCTGAAAACGCCGTTGCGTCCAGTTGATAATCGGTATTCGGAGTGCCAGTCGTCGGCGAATCATTCAAGAGCAACTGATCCGTGCCCGGACCGCCGACCACCGTAGCGTCGATCGACATTGCTGCCCCGAGTCCGCTGGAAGCGCGGTTGTAAAAGACGTCGTTGCCGCCGCCGCCGAAAACTGACATTTGCGTGTCGAACGAGCCACCAAGCTGAAAGAAGTTATCGTCGGCGCCAGCGATAAATAAAATGCCGTCTACGCCGTCGGGGTCGAACTGAACCAGCGGGTTGGTCGATGGATTCGAGAAGTCGCCTTTGAAAATTCCAATTTCGTCGACGATGTACGCGCCGTCGCCGTCGGCGATGCCGTCGGCGTCATCCGCAAGATCGACGACGTCGTAGCCCGCTTCGCCGAAGAAGAAAAACTTTCCGCTCGCGAAGATGTCGTCGAGGTCGTTGTCGTGGCTGTTGCGGTTTGCGGTAACCAGCAAGTCACTTCCGCCGCCGGCGTGAATGCCCAGCGTTCGGTGTAAGACCTGCCCGCTGATCTCAAATGTATCGCTGCTCGATCCCGCTTCGATCAGCACCAGATCGGTTGGCCCCGATGCGAGCAGATCTGGAAAGTTCAGGTTGAAGAATCCTTTCGCGATGTGCTGGCGCGTGCGGTTGTTGCTCGTGTAAACTTCCCAGTCGAAGTTCACGTTGTCGGAATCCTGGTTGAAGATCTCGATCGTGCCGACAACGTTGTGATTGATCGTGATCTGCCGCGCATCAAGATCAATCGGTGCGGATGAGGCGCCGAACGACGTTTCGAAATACTCGGAAGATCCTTCGATCGTCAGCGAGCGGATGGCGGGAATTCCGTCGAACTCCACACGATTCGGCTGGTTGGCATTCGCAGAACGGGTCAGAATCGTGACATCATCAATGCCGACCAGTTCCTGTTGCAGCACGCTTGTGTCGCTCATCTCATAGTCAAATCCGAAACTTCCGCCCGCGTCATCGAACACGATCGTATCCGTGCCGGCGATCCCGCTGCCGGTGACTTTTCCGTTGAAGATTGATCCGATGATGTCGTGTGTGGCGCCGAAGAACGTGACGTTGTTGTTGCCGCCGCCCAATCGCAAGTCCATGCCTCGCGGCGTGCGGTCGGCGAAGACGCGGTCGTTGCCGCCGTTCAATGAGATGAGTTTTGTCTCAACATGAAACGAGTAGCCGACCGTGGGCGGGTTCGGGAGCGAGTGGTCGTAGAATAGCTCGGTGTGATTGAACCGCAGCGGATCGCGCTGGGCGGCGCCGGAATCGTCAAAGAGCTGTAGCGAGTCGGTTCCTTCCTGGTCAATCTCGTCAAACTGAATGTTTCCCAGGATGTGCTGTGTGAATTGGCCGCGTGTATACCGGACAACGTCGTCTCCCAAGCCGCCGATCACAGTCACGTTTACGGAACTGCCAAGTGTGAAGAAATCAACCGTGTCGTTGCCGGCAAGGAGGTTGACGACGATGAACCGGTCGCTGGTGACGACAGGCCCGGCCGGTCCGGTGATTTGCGTGCCGCCCGCAACGTCACGAATATCGATGAGCTCGTTGCCGGCGGTGGCGTTGTAGACGTATGTCAACAATCGGCGGGGTTCGAGTGATTCGATGACCTGCTGGAACCGCTCGAACCGACGACGCAACGAGGAACGCATGCCTTCTCCCTCTTCGAAGTGCCAAGACCGCGCGCGATTCACATGCGCGGCGGGCGGACAATGTGCTCATAGAGAGATAGCCGATTCGCCCGGGCGTCCAAACGTCATCCGAGAGAAATTCTGTGAGGTTTCACCCACGCCCGCCGGGGTGATAGAATCTTTGCGCCGCGGGCGCGGAAATGGTCTGGCGATCCGATTGCAAACTGGCGATCCGTCCGCAATACTTCCGCTCCGCCGCAGCACACGGGCGCGTTCCGGAGTGGCCAAACGGGCCAGACTGTAAATCTGGTGGCTCTGCCTTCGTAGGTTCGAATCCTACCGCGCCCAATCAGCCCTGAAGCCCCTGTGGTTTCGGGGCTTATTGCGTTTTGGGGCCGCCGGATCCAAGTGCTCCTGCGATGAAGTCCGGAAGCCGACGGCCACGGGGGGTTGTCGACGGGCTCATCTCATCGACGATCTTGACGCTGGTTGTGGTTCCGGCGCTCTCATACAATCTGGCATCGAAGTGATCAATGACGACGAGCTACCCCAACTGCTTCAAGCGTTCCGATGGAAGCTGCCGTCTAATTCCTTCTTGGAGTCATCAATGTTCAAGTCGCTGCTCATGACCGTTGCCGTCATCTGTATGATCGGCAGCTCCGCCTTCGCTTTCATGCAGGAACACAAGCACGGGCAGGGCGAAAAGCACAAGCTCGGCCGCAAGGCGATCGGCGATTACACCGTGTCGGTCAACCTGATCGGCGAAATCGAACCCGGCGGGCATGTAGACTTTGACATCAAGCTGATCGACGCGAAGTCCGACCCGAAAGCACTGCGCGTGTGGATCGGAACCGAGGACGGAAGCGGCGCAAAAAAGGCGGAGGGCAAAAAGGGCCAGACCACCTACACCGGCGAAGTCGATGTGCCCAAGCCGCTGCCGCAAGGTGCGAAGCTCTGGGTCGAACTGGAAACCGACGCGGGCGTGAAGAGAGCTTCATACGAGCTTGAAGAGCATGGCCATAAGCATTGAGGATTGACGATGGCCGGGCGGGGTGTGTTCGGTTTGGCCAGCCCGATCGAGGCGGTTCGGGCAGGCCGTCGAGGGGAGACCTTCAGAAATGAATTGACAGTTTCTCGCCTATTAATATATATTTCGCCGCATCACCCATGCGCACTCGCACGAATCAGCAAGTCTCGCAGAAACGCATTGCGGAGGTGGCGGGGGTTTCGCAGCCGACGGTCTCGCTTGTCCTTTCCGGACGGTATTCGCTTTCGGACGACACGCGTAAGCGCGTGCTCGAGGCGGCGGATTCGCTGAAGTATCGCCCCAATCTTCTCGTCCGCGGGATGCAGACGGGCAAGACACGGGTCATTGGCGTCATGGCGCCGCCGTTCGATTCGTTCTGGTCGGATGTTCTCTACGGTATTCACGACGCGCTCTCCGATGCCGATCACGCGCCGATGATGGTCTGGACATCGCACGAAGGCCGGCATCGCCGGAAAGGGCCGCTGCCTAGTCCGGAGCATGAGCTCCGGCAGATTCACCGGCTGCTCGACCGCCGGATTGACGGC
>JACMJD010000562.1 GCA_014380825.1 Phycisphaerae bacterium
CCGCCGCGCGCACGATCACCGGCAGGTTCATGCGGACGTCCGGGTTTGGCGTGATCGAATATCGAGATCCATACGCCGCCCAGATCCCGGCGTAGCTGACGACCGCGCAGATCAGCGTCATCGCCAGCACCACCGCCAGCTTCTTCGATCGCTCCGTGATGATCCGGCCAAGCACCAGCCAGGGACGGGCGATGAATACGCGCGCCAGCAGCAGCACAATCATGATCGGAATGAGCAACACGCCGGAGAATTTCACCGTGAGCGCCGCGGCCATCAGCAGGGAGATCGCCAGGATGCGCGCGATCGTCACGCGCTCGCCCGCGCGGTAGATCGCGAACACCAGCGCGGTCATGACCAGCGCCAGCGGCACGTCGTTCTTCACGAGCGGAGCGTGGCCAAGAAAGTTCGGATCGAAGCAATAGAGTCCGCACGCAACCAGTGCGGCAAGGCGCCCGCCAAGGCGCCACGCCCACCAGGCGATGATGATTCCCAGCAGCACGCCCAGTGCCGTCATCATCGCGCGCGACCGATTCAAAAACGCGTCGGGATCGAATCCGCTGTTGCGGTACATGGTCGGCCCGACCCAGTTCCACTGCGTCCACGGATAGTCGAGCATGTCCTGCCACGACTTCGGAGTCAGGTCGACCTTCAGCACGTCGCCGGGGTGCGGAAGCATGGCCCAGTAACCGAACAGCGGCGGGTCTTCGGTGTCGACGCGGAAATCGCCGTAATGGATCTTCATGAATGCCGACATCGCGTGCAGCGGCTCATCAGCGGTGGCGGATTTGGTTCGCGCCGAACGGAACGACAGCGCGGCGAACGTGATCAGCATCAGCGCCAGCAGCGCGATCGTGATCTGATTCTGCCGGGATTCGGTTAGCGCGGGCATGCGTGGTTCAACCGGTTATACTTCGATCCGCGGATGAGCGATCCAGAAAAAATGTTCGCCTACATTGATGCGCAGCAGGCCGAGAATGTCGAGCTTCTGACGCGATGCTCCGCGATCAATTCCGGCACGTATAACGTTGCCGGCCTGGAGCGGATGCTCGCGGCACTGCGCGAAGCATTCGCGCCGCTTGGAGCAGCCGAAGAGCTGATCGATCTCGCGCCCGCCGAGTCGATCGACTCGGCGGGCAACATCGTCCAGACGCAACTCGGCCGCGCGGTGCGATTTATCAAACGGCCGGAATCGAAAACACGCGTCCTGCTGAACATCCATTACGACACAGTGTATGCGGCCGATCACGCGTTTCAGCAGCCACGCATGGTTGATGCCGACACGATGATCGGCCCGGGCGTGTGCGACGCGAAGGGCGGGATCGTCGTGATGCTGGCCGCGCTGCGCGCGTTTGAACGAAGCGAAGCGGCGCGGGATCTCGGCTGGGAAGTTTATCTGAATCCCGATGAAGAAATCGGCTCGCCCGGATCGGCTGGCGTTCTGCGCGAAATGGCCAAGCGGCATTCGGTCGGCCTGCTTTTCGAGCCGGCGCTGCCGGATGGATCGATCGTGGGCGCGCGAAAAGGCTCGGGAAATTTCACCGCGGTCGTGCGCGGCAGGGCCGCGCACGCGGGCCGAGATTTTCAAGCCGGCCGAAGCGCAACCGTCGCGCTGGCGGAGCTGATCACGAAGCTCGACGACCTGAACCGCACGCTAGCTGGCGCGGGCGGCGGCGGCGTGACGATCAACTGCGGCCGCATCGAAGGCGGCGGGGCGATCAACGTTGTCCCGGATCTGGCGATCGGTCGATTCAACGTCCGCGTCAGTGAAGTCGCCGAAATGCAGCGCGTGCAATCCGCAATCGAGCAGGCGACCAACGAGATCGCGCGTCGCGACGGCATTACCGTCAGCCTTCACGGCGGGTTCGCATCTCCACCAAAGATGCTCAATGTGCGATCGCAAAAACTGATCGACGCCGTGCAATCTTGTGCACGCGATGTCGGTCTCGGCGAGCTATCGGTGAAATCCAGCGGCGGCGCCAGCGATGGCAACAAGCTCGCCGGCGCCGGGCTCGCGGTGATCGACACGCTCGGCCCGGTCGGAGGAGAAATCCATTCCGATCGCGAATACGTCAAGCTCTCGACGATCAACCAACGCGCGAAGGTCACCGCGCTGCTTCTCTCACGAATTGCGAGTGGGGTGCTGGATTTCTGACGTGGCATGGGCGTCTCGCCCGTGCATCCGCGGCGCGAGCCGCAAACGCACGG
>JACMJD010000563.1 GCA_014380825.1 Phycisphaerae bacterium
CGATCGGTTGCGGCGGCGTGTATGCACTCGGGCCCGAGGGGGCCGGCGCGCTCACGTCCATGACACTCGAGTCAGCGGTCGTCGTCTTATTCTTGTTCGCGCAGCCCACGGCCACGAATCCCACGAGGGCGGCTACCCCGATCACGATCGCGTTGTTCACAGTCGAACTCCTTCCAAGGAGCGGAAATGCCGCACGTTCCACGCGCCGCGTTCCGTTTCACGTTCAGTGCACGTCGTTCCGGCCATCCATGATCCGAAACCTCTCGTGATTTATCGGACGCGATTGCGCGCCTTCATCAGTGAATTTTTGTTGACGTCACATTTTTTCTCACGCGCGACGCCCCGCGTATGATCCGCCACGTGATGGGCTGGATCGTTTTTCTTCTGGTGTTCCTGCTGGTCGGCGGGCTGCTGATGACGTTCACCGCGTGGGTGATCGCGCTGTCGCTGCTGCATCCGCCACGCATGAGCGACGGCAAGGCAATGTACATCCTGCGCCGCATGTCGCCGGCGGACATCGGCTTGACCTACGAACGCGTGACGTTCGACGTGCGCGATGAAGCCAATCGCGGCACTGACAAGAAACTCGCGATGGCGGCGTGGTGGATGACGAACCCGTCTGCGAACGGCCGCTGCGTCGTCATGCTGCACGGCTATGCCGACGCGAAAGTCGGCGCGATCGCCTGGGCGCCACTGTGGCACAGCCTCGGCTTCAATATCCTGGCGATCGATCTTCGCGCCCATGGCGAAAGCGCTGGCCTGCACACGACCGGCGGACATTTCGAGCGCCATGACGTCGAACAAATTCTCGATCAATTGCGAGCCGCGCGCCCGAACGATGTCCGCCAAATCGTGCTGCTCGGCATGAGCCTCGGCAGCGCGGTCGCACTGGCGGTCGCGGAACGTCGACCGGATTTAGCCACCGCGATCGTGCTGGAATGTCCGTTCACCAGCTTCGCCAACGCGACGACCTCGCACGCGATGCGGCTAGGCTCGCCCGTGAAGATCGTAATGCCGCTTGCATTGAAGATGGCTGCCGCGATCAGCGGGGCGAAGTTTGAGGACGTGCAGCCGTTGGAATTGATGCAGACGCTGAGTTGTCCGATCTTCGTGATCCAGTCGGGGAATGACTCGTTCGTGGGAAAAGAGGATTCAGATGCGATCGCGAACGCTGTCGGTGATCGCGCCAATGTAAGACTCTGGCGAGCCGAAGGCGCCGAGCACCTGATGGCGATCGCGGCAAGTCCGGAAAAATATGCCGAGCAACTAAAAGCGTTCCTCGCGATGGCCCTCACTCCCTCTCCCGGTACGCCGGGAGAGGGCAGGGGTGAGGGCCAGGCTGTGCGCAGTGTGGTCGGAGAATCAGGCCCTCACCCAGCCTCTCCCGGAGTACCGGGAGGGGAGCCGGAACCATGATGTCCGACTACCGCATCGGCCAACTCCTCGCGCTCGGGACGGCGGTGTGCTGGACGCTGAGCTCGATCGCGTTCGAGATCGCCTCGCGACGTGCGGGCTCCT
This sequence comes from Phycisphaerae bacterium, assembly GCA_014380825.1. The sequence goes on from JACMJD010000563.1 coordinate 1,519, forward strand.
TGCCGGTGAATTTCGTGCGACTGACGTTTGCTTTTCTCGGACTCGGAATCATCGGCTTCCTGAGCGATCGGCATCTGTTCTGGCCAAGCGACGCGCCGCCGATCGCTTGGAAATGGCTCGTGCTGTCGGGCGTGATCGGATTTTTCGTCGGCGATCTGGCACTGTTCCGCGCGTTCGTCGAGATCGGCGCGCGACTCTGTTCGCTCCTGATGGCGCTCGCCCCACCGATCGCCGCGCTAACGGCCGTCTTCCTGCTGCCCGAAGAACACATGACCACGCGCTCGTGGTTGGGCATGGCGGTCACGCTGGCGGGCATCGTGTGGGTGATTTCCGAGCGCGTCGAGCAGAACGATTCGCGAAAGCACGTTCGCCGCGCCACGATCCTCGGCGTGACGCTGGGCCTGATCGGCGCCGCCGGGCAAGGCGTTGGCGCGGTCGTGGCGAAGCTCGGGACGAATTCGTTCAACAACGCGTTCGCCGCCACGCAGATCCGGGCACTTGCCGGCATCGTCGGGTTCTTTCTGCTGATCCTGATCACGCGCGATCTGCGCCGCGTGTGGCTCGCGCTTCGCGATTGGCGCGCGCTGCTGGCGCTCACGTTCGGCGCGATCCTCGGTCCGTTGCTAGGCGTGTCGATGCTGCTCAAGAGCATGTCGTACCCGATGAATGTCCCGCCCGGCGAAGCGAGCACGCTTGCCGCGCTGGTACCGGTGCTGATCCTGCCGATCCTGATTCTGCGAGGTAAAGAACACGTCACGTGGCGCGCATCGCTCGGCGCGATCGTCGCGGTGGTTGGTGTGGGGATACTGATGTGGAAGAAGTAACTCGTGATTACGTGATTACGTGATTACGTGAGAATTTTCTGTTTGTCACGTAATCACGTAATCACGCTTAAACCATCTCGCGCGGCGCGTGTTCGATCGTTTCTTTTCCGCCGCGCGCATGCATCTCCAACAACTCCACCAACAGATTTGCGATGAGAATTGTCGCCGCGCCGAGCAACTGAATCGGAAGCAGCGAGCGATTCACTATCACATACGCATACACCGCGGCGAACAGCGGCTCCATGAGGTACAGCAGTGCGGCCCGCGTGGCATCCAGTCGCGGCTGATAGATGGTGAGAATTCCGTAGGCGATTAATGTCGGCACGATGATCAGCAGCGCCCAGTTCATCCACACTTCGCACGGCTGGAAGATATGAACGAGCGTCGTCGGATGAAGCGCTTCGACGCCGCCGCGGAGGAACGGGACGGTCGCCAGCGCGATCAAGCCGGTGACGAGAAACTGTCCGCCGGCCATGCGGAAGGGGTTGTCGCGGGGGACGATGTCGTTCACAACCAGCACATAGATCGAGAAGATGATCGCCGTCGCGAGGCCGAGCCATTCGCCCAGACCGAATCCACCGCCGGGCGCGGCACCGGTCATCAACCACACGCCGGCGAGCGCGATGACGACAGCGATCCACACCCGCAGCGGCGGCGAGCGCCGCAGCGCGAGCGTCGACAGCAACGGAACGAACACGATCGTCAGGCTAGTGAGAAACGCGCACACCGCTTCGCTGGTTTGATCGAGCCCGAGGTGCTGCGCGATCGAGCCGGTGGCCAGAAGGAATCCGATCGCGAACGCATGCCAGCAACTTCGAAGCGTCCACCCGCGCCGCGCGGCAGGAAAAATCGCGAACCACGCCAAACCGGCGACGATGAATCGCGCCGCCAAGAGTAATATCGGACCGAGCGGCGCGCCGTCGCCGACGCCGGTGATACGGTTGATCGTCTCGCCGCCCGCTTTGGCCCACGTGAAGCCGCAGCCCCAGCAGAGCGTGGCGATCAGCAGCATCAGCGAGGCGATGCGCTGTGATCGCCGGTGCGTTTCCGCGCCGGGTTTGACGGTTGCATGCATGGGGTGGTAATTCTGGCGTTTCGCGTTCGCGCGGCAAACGCCTTGCCGAACGCTGATGTCATCCTGAGCGGTCCGCTGCGAAGGATCTAGCCTCACAGGTGAATCCAGATCCTTCACGGAGTACCGTTCAGGATGACAGTGCTCGAGTATTCAACGCCGGCCGCACGACGTACACCGCGCTCGCGGTGGGTCACTCCGCTGGTGCTCGCGCCGATCATCCTCGCCACCCTCGCGTCGATCGCGTGGTCGCTGTGGTCGATGGAATATCGCCTGACGATGCCGTGGCCGCAGAATCCGTGGGAGTCGGCGATCATCGCCGACGCCTGGCGGTTCGCGCACGGCCAGCCGCTTTACGAGCGCCTGCCCGCCGGGCACGCGACGCATCTGTACGGGCCGCTCACGTCGCCGACGATCGGGGTGATCTTCAAGATCTTCGGGACGACGAACTTTTATGTTGGCCGAACGATCGTGATGATCAGCTCGCTGGCGATGTGCGCGATCATCCTGCTGATTTACTCGCCGCGCAAACCGCTGGCGATGTTTATCAGCGCCGGGTTGTTGCTCGCGTTGCACTATCGAGGCCGCGCGTACTTCGTCGAGACCCGGCCCGACATGGTGGCCGCTCTGCTGGCGACGCTGTCGCTCGTTGCGTTTTACCGCGCGCACGTTCGGCAGAAACCGTGGCTGTATCTGCCGGGCATCGGATTGTTGATCGGCGCGATGCTGTTCAAGCAAACCTACGCGGCCTTCGCTGCGGCGCCGCTGCTGGCGGTCCTGATCGAACGGGCGACGCTGCGCTCGACAAACAACTTGCGTCGCGACGTTCTGCTCGCGCTCACGCCGCTGGGCGCGATGGTCGTCGTCATGCTGGCGATCAAATTCCTCACGCCCAACGTCGCTTACTACATGTTCACCGTGCCGGCGATGTACGAGATCAAATGGAAAGCCCGCGGACTAATCGCCGCTGCCAGCCTGGTCATGCTGAGCCCGCTGTTCGTCGTCTTGGCGATGTGGCTGGTGCTGGACGAGCGCCGCCGCGAGCTGCGCGATCCGAAAATGCTCTGGCTGCTGAGCACGCTGCTCATCGGCTGCGGCGTCGGGATTATCGCATACGCGAAGTACGGCGGCAGTTACAACTCGCTGCTGCTCGGCTTCATCCCGATGACCGCGTTCTGCATCGCGCTGATCGATCCGGTGCTGCGACGACTCTCCGACACATCGGCGAACGAGATCACGCGCCTCGCGGGCGGCTGGCTGATCGGATTGCTGATCCTCGTCACAACGTTCAGCGTGCCCAACAGCGATCTATGGAACTTTGAAGGCGCGCACGGCGGGCGCGACTACGCAGCCGCGGTGAATTCAGTGCGGAAACTCAAGGGACGGGTGATCATTCCGGACGATCCGACGATTTTGATCGCGGCGAAGGACCAGGTTTGCCGCAGCTTTGATGCCGAGCTGGACGCGAAGGGCCGTCCCGGTCAACTGCCGCTTGGGTTGTACAAAGATCTGGCGGCAGCGGATTGGTTGGTCCGCGTGCACGGACACTACGACGGCTGGTACACGCCGGAGTTGATGGTGGATATGGGTTTCGAACGCCTGCCGACGAAGGAAGCCGGCCAGGCGTTCAAGAAGATTTACTCCCTGTGGAAGCGCGTCAAACCCGCCGCCACGCAACCGGCCGAGCCGGTGCGACCGAAACGCCGCAGCATGCCGGCACGCTGAAGATCACGGCCGCTGGAAATAATCCTGTACGAGCGAGCGATATGAATCGGGAACCGCGCCGGTGCGAACCGCATCGAGCGCAGCTTCGCGATCACTTGACCAGCGTTCGGTTGTCCATGGAGCAACTGGGGAATTCGTCGACGAACTGACCGCGCCGGAATCGTTCGCGCCAGCCAAACCTGAATTCGAAGCCGCCCCCGCGCCGGTCGCCGCGAGAGTTCCTGTGTTCGGCGCTGTCGAATTCGCGGCTCGCAGGTCAGGCGAAGAAACGCGCGACTCGGAGTTCGCCGATCCAACGCCGCGCGAGCCCGCGCTCGCGCCGCTCGGATCGTTTGACGATCGTGCGGGGCCTTTGGACGACGTGTCTTGCGAAGGTTCCGCGCCCAAGTTCATCGACGAGTTCGAAGAGTTGGGATCGCGCTGAGGAGTTTGATCAGTGGACGCCAAGCCTGACGACGCTTTGGGGAGCTGAGGATTGACGCGATCCGTCGTCCACGCGTCGACGGGATCTGCCGACCTGGCGATCGCTTGCCGATCCGTCGCGGAGGTTGAAAGCATCAACGCCATCACGATCACGCCCGCGGTTGCCAATCCAACGCCGGACCACGTTCGCGATCCGTATCGTCGCAGAATGAGCGTCGCCGGCGTCAATCCCGCGACTCGTGCGTTCGCCAATGCCTGCAATGCTTCGACGAATGTTTGATCGGCGTGACTCGTGGCGAGCATCGCGCTGGAGAAGAGCTCCGGCGAGTTCAACTGGGTCTCGATGACCCGCGCGCTGTCGATCAGCGTCGGTCGTCGCCAGAATGATGCGACGATGCCGGCGATGCTCGCTACGAAGAGAACCGCAACCACGGGCCCGAGCGATTCATCCTGCCGCCACCACGACACAACCAGCAGCATTGAAGCGACGACACATCCGATCAGCAATCCGATCGCGGCATGCTCGATCAATCGCCAGGCGATGCGCCGGCGGTGTGCGCGAATGAGGAACCGCGTGAATGCGGACATCTTGATGCTCTCGGGCAGATTACTGTTCGTGATTCAACTTTTCCCGCAGCTCGCCCACCGCTTCGCGGATCGCGTGCATGTGGGGATTGATCGCCAGCGCCCGCTCATAAGCTTCCATCGCACAGCGCCAGCGGCGCAGATGCGCGTGGTTGTGTCCGGTGCCGGCCCAGGCGCCGAAATGGAGCGGCATGAGTTCAACGGCCTTGCCGCAATCGGCCAGCGAGGCTTCGTGCTCGTCCATCAGGAAATGGGAGATGGCTCGCTGGTTGTAGGCTTCGGAAAATTCGGGGGAAAGTTGAATCGCGCGATCGAAGTGTGAAATGGCGTGCAGCGTGTCTCGTCTACCGAGTGCCTGCGCGCCGCGGGCGAGCTGATGGTTCGCCTCGGTCGATCCGCCGCGAAACCAGATCGACCACATCGCATGCTCGGCCAACTGGTTGACGATCGGGTCTTCGTCCTTCAGCAGCTTCGCAATCTCACCGACGCATTTGTTCGTGCCGACGAGCGACAGACACAACGCGGCAACTTTTCGCGCATCTTCATGGCCGCTGCGCAGGACGGAGATGATCTGCGGGCCGGTCCAGTTGCTTTTGAGCAGTGTCAATAACTGCTGCGGGTTGTTGCATTCGAGCACCGGCTGAACGGTGGCAACGAATTGCGCGGGATCGATTTGCTGAGTCGACGTGCCCATCAGCCACCATTGTAGCCAGCGGCGATTGCGGATTCCCGCTCATTATGGCTGAAGCGGGCGTGGCGGGGCTTAAACGTGAGGTGGATTGCCGAATATAACGTCTCAATAACCCAATCTTCAATAACCGGGTCGCGGCCGGCGAGCATCTAGCTCCTGCTCGCGCTCGAGCTGAGCGGCCTTGGCTTCGGGTGTGAACGGGCTGGCGTAGTACCCGCGGCGGACGGTCGAGCTGGAGTTGAGCGAGCGCGGTTGATAGCCAGTCTCCAATCCAGGTTTGCACCCGGCGAGCGCGGACAAAATCAGAGATGCGACGATCAATCTGCTCACGCGAGAAACCATAACCTTGCCCGCCGAAAAAGTCGAACCGCGGTGCGATGTCGTAGAATGAAAACCAGTGACCACGCTTCGCGCCGAATCTTCGAGCGATCGTCAGCGCCGGAAGCTGCTGGCGCGGATCGTTAAGCAGCACGAGATCATCACGCGCGAAATTTCCATCGGCGATCTGCGGATTCCGTTCACACAAATCAAAGACCCCGATCGCGTGCTCGATGACATCGTCGCCGAGGCGGACCGTCGCGAGAAAGTCTCCGGCGTTCGCGAGCACGAAGACGAACTGCACCTGCCCTACTGGGCCGAACTGTGGGACAGCGCGATGGGGGTGGGGCAGTGGCTGGTGACGTGCTGGGGAGGTGAGCAGGTGGCGAAATGGGGATGTGAGAATTCGATCACCTCCCCACCTCTTCACCTCCCCACCTCCCCATCCCGCGCCAGCGTCCTCGATCTCGGCTGCGGCATGGGCCTCGCCGGCACCGTTGCGGCCGCTCTCGGACATCGGGTGCTGCTGGCGGATATCGAACCAGACGCCCTGCTCTTCGCCCGCGCCAACGCGATGCAGTTCGGCGCGGACGTCCGCGCGCGGCGCGTCGACTGGCGGCGTGATCGTCTCAACGAATCGTTCGATATGATCCTCGGCGCCGACGTGCTCTACGACAAATCGCAGTGGGACTATCTCGACCTGTTCTTCCGCGCGCACCTGCGCGTCGGCGGCAGCGTGATCCTCGGCGAGCCCGGACGACAGACCGGCGAGATGTTCATCACCTGGATCAACGGCAAAGGCTGGCGGCTCGAGCAGTCCGAGCAGGCGGTCATCACGCGGCCAAAACCGATCCGTTTATTTCGTCTATTTCGGTGAGCGCTAGCACCGAGCCGACGTATTATCCATGTGAGAAAAAATGAATCTGCGGGCAACAATCCGAATCGAAATTCTGTGATTGTTCCGGCGATTCCATGCCGATATGATTCGCGACGAAACGGACGTTCTGGAGTGATCGTGATTGGAGCACATTTGGTCCTAACCTATAGATAACCCTACGGGTCGGTTGCCCGCGCGGCGCACGCCTGCATGACAGGAAGCAAAGTGTTCGGGATCGACTGGAGAACCCTCCAGATCAGCCGATACCACTTTTCAATCAGGGTTAGACTAACACGTTCCACACGACAGTTCGGATCATCCGATTCACCGAAAACGAGCACAGGTCGCTATGCGACTCTGTGCTCTTTTCTTTGCGCCGATCGCTACAGCCTTCGATAAACCTCGCGTCGATGTGCGATTCGCACGACTAGCACGACAAGTTCAGCGTCAAACACCGAATAGACAATGACGTAGTCTTTGCTCGCGTGTACGCGGCGCAGTTCCGGAAAGCCGTCGAGCTTGCGCGATGGCGATCGATACGGATTAGACGCGAGGAGTTCAATCCATCTGGCAACGCGACGCTGGATATGCCGGGGCAGATCGGTCAGTTCTCGCTCGGCACGATCGGAGAACCTGACCGTATACGACACGTCAGAGTCCTAATTTCCGCTTGACGGAAGTCCACGAGGCGGCTTTGCGATTCTTGCGATACACCTTCAACTGGCGCATCGCGTCTGCGCCAAGTTCCTCGCGGACAATGGGTTCACCGGCACGCTTTTGCAGTCGACGGAAATCGCGTTCGGCGATCAACACAAACTTTCGCTTGCCGATAGTCAGGGTTTGCATCGTCATGGTTCTGCTTCCGGGAATTGTATCACGGAAAAGGTCTCCGGGAACTGGTCGGTTTCGGAGACCTCAACAAATCGAGTGCGATGACCCGGAACTAGAACGGCGGCGGTTCCCCGCGCTTCCACCAGTCGGCGGAGTGACGTTCCTTGTCCTCGCGCTTCTTCTTTTCGCGATCACGGTCGCGCTCGGCATTGCGGTCGTCGTCGACGTGGTCGTTGTCGGCGTCGCTGTCGTCGTAGAACGGGTTGCCGTCTTCGTCGAGGTCGCCTTCGGTCTTGCGGACAACGCTCGCCAGCGCGACCGCGAACAGCGGGCTGATCGCCTTAAGCATCGCGCCGTCTTCCTCGCTGAACGGGCTGCGCGAATCGCGGAACGCGACGAACGTCGCCAGCGTCTCGCCAAGATACGTGCAGTTAACGGCCATCAGCGTCTGGCCGGCGAGGGATTTCACTTCTGTCTCGGTCAATTGCGCCGCGATCTCGTCGCTCGAGAGGTGCACGAAGCCTTCGCGATGCACCAGCGGCAGGAGGCCCTCTTTCATCGCTTCGGTGAATTCCTTTTCGCCGGCGATCGTGTACTTCATGTACGCGCCGAGTTCGCTCTCGCCTTGATCGCTTGCGAGCCACACCGCGACGTTGCTGTAACCGGCGTGACGCAGCACCCAGTCCATCGCGTGACAGAGCAATTGCTCCAGGTCCTTCGCGCTGTGGGCCAGCTTGCGGAAATTTTCCTGCGTGCGGACGACGTCCAATTGTCGCGACAGCTCGCCGTATGCGCTGACCAGATCGTTGCAGAGCAGATCGACCTTCTTGCTGACCTTGCGGCGCGAGACGTTCAACCCGCGCACCGCGCGACGAAGGCGACCCAATCGCGTGTCGATCTTCGCTTCAAGTGCCTGCCGTTGAATTGCGCGATCGACTCGACCACGCAGATCGTCGGCGGCGAATGGCTTCGGCAGGAAATCGCTCACGCCCGCGCGGATCGCGCCGATCGCGCCGTCCAATGACGGCTGACCGGTAATCACCACGCTCTGGGCGGTCGGATGCTTTTCGCGAATCACCGGCAGCAGCGACATGCCGTCGCCATCCGGAAGATTCACGTCCAGCAGCACAACTTGCACCGTCTGCTCGTCGAGAATTCGCTTCGCTTCGTGAATCGAGCTCGCCGAGATCACGCGGCAATCGACCGTGCGATCCAGCACATCGCGCACCAGCTCCAGCATTGCCGGCTCGTCATCGACGATCAGCACGCTGGGACGCGCGCGGACCGAATTCTCAAGAGCTGGTTTCATCGTGGCGGCCATGTCGTATTCTCCCGTCCGCGGTACAAATTCGATTCGTCGGATGCTCAGGCCTGCTTGCGTTTCGGCTGCGACTGCTGGCTCGCCGCCACGTTCGTCGCCGGCAACAGCATCACCGTTCGCGTGCCTTGCTTTTCGTGACTCTCCAGGCGGATCGATCCGCCGATGCCTTCGATCCATCGCAGCGCTTTGGCGAGCCCCATCCCTCGGCGCCTGCCGGCTGGCTTGGAGCTGAAGAACGGATCGAAAGCGCGCTTCATCGTGGTCTCGTCCATCCCGCAACCGTTGTCGCTCACGGTCAAAACCACACGCGATGAATACGAGTCGTACGCCGCGTGAATCTCAACCTTCGAGCGCGACTTCGGCATCTCAGCCGTCGCCTGCAGCGCGTTGTCGATCACTTCGACCAGCGCCGCGACCACTTGCGTCACATCAACCGCTACAGGCGGCACATCCGCGAAAGTCACTTCTACTGACCTATCGGCGTGTTCCGGCATTGCTTTAGCTTCATGCAAGGCACGGTGAACCAAATCTGCAAGGTCCGATTCGACGATGGCTGGCGGTACTGGTTTGGCGAAGTCCATCAGCTCCGTGATGATCTGGCTGAGCCGATGCGACTGCTCGTGAATCAGATGCGCCATCGCCTTCTGCTTCGGGTCCGACAAAGTGCTCGCCAATAACTGCGAGCGGCCGCTGATCACCGCCAGCGGATTGTTCATCTCGTGCGCGGCGCCCGCGGCCATCTCGCCGACGGTGACGACGGTCTTCTTTCTCAGGATCTCGCTCTGCGCCGATTGCAACTGACGGTTCGTTTCCGCGAGCTGTTCGGAAAGCGTGCGAGCTTCTTCGCGAATCTGAGTCGTGCGAAGCGCGAGGCTCCAACCACCCGCGAGCGCGGTCAGTTCCTGTACTTGGGTGCTGAGTCGCTGCGCCTCGCCTTGCGGCGCGCCCCACATCACGCCACCGATGCACTGACCGTCGGCTTCGAGGCAGATCCAGAAACGGTTCTGATGTCCGAGTCGCGGGGAGACCGCGGAGAGGAACCATTCCAGCGATGCACCCACCGGTTGGACGGGACCGTCACCCGGTGCACGCTTCGGGTTTCCGGCCGCTTGCGGCGTCGCAGATGCAGTCGTGTTGATTTGCGACGCCGCAAGCGGCGGTTGATCCGCAACATCAACGAGTGTGTTTTCGAAAACGTCTCCCGATCCATCCACCAAAATCGCTTCGGCATATCCGCGACCGGGCGGAAGGGAGAAGACCGCGGCGCTTGTGACATCCAATACTGCGACCGCGGTTTGTCCGATCGCGTGCAACACCGTCTGCGGTGGTGCATCCGGTCGAAGCTCCGCTTGGAACGAGCTGAGTGCTTCGAAGAATCTGGCGCGAATCGTCAGCTTGCGATTTCGCGATGCGAGCTGATCCGAAACGCGACCCAGTTCCTTGTTCGCCTGCGAGAGAGCCTGTTGATACAGCTCGGCGGTGCTGGCTTGTCCGAGTCCAAGCGCCTTGGCGCGCGGTTCGATGTGACCAACCAGTTGCGGGATGATCTCGTTGAGCTGCTTCGCGTCGAGTCCGATCGCGTTCAGCAAAACCTGTCGCGGAATCGGGAACGAGAAGTTTCCGCTGTAACCGAGGTGCTGCTCGCGCACGATCTGGTCGGCCAATGTCACCAGGTTCACCATTCGTGCATTGCGAACGGTGGCGGGCAACGCTTCGGGCATCTGGCTGTGCAGCCAGATGCAGTCGCGGATCGTCGCCGGCAGTTGCCACTTCTCAGCGAGACGTTTTCCCACGACCATGTGATCGAGTCCGACGATCGTCCGCTCGATGTCCGCGATATCGCCGCGGAGCAAATCCGCAGCTTCGACCACGCGCGAAAAGCTCTTCGGCAGCATCGCATCCAGCGCGACTTTGCCCAGGTCATGCAGCAGGCCGCAGACGAATGCTTCGGATGGTTCCAGCGGTTCCGTCTCACCGGGCTTCTTACCGACGGCGGCCGCGATCAGCTCGCAGCAGCACGCGACGGCCACGCAGTGCTTCCAGAATTCTTCGCGGCTGAATTCGCCCGGCTTGGTCGTGTCGTTCTTCGAGAACGCCTGGAACACGCTGACCGCCAGCACTGCGCTGCGGATTGATTCGAAACCGAGCAGCACGACCGCGCGACTAACCGAATTCACATCGCCCCGCACACCCACGTCCGCGCGATGCACGAGCTGCAGGATCCGCGTCGTCAACGAGGGATCCGACTCGATCAGCTTGACGACATCCTTGGCCGACGAATCGGAATTGCCGGTGATCTCCAACACTCGCAGCGCCACCGCCGGCAATGTCGGCAAGTCCTCCAGTTGCTGGAGGATCAGGTCGACGCGTTTTTCGCGGAGGTCTGACATCAATAGTTGCCAGTTGTCAGTTGCCAGTTGTCAGTAGATCAGTCGCCTTCCCGGGCAACTGGCAACTGACAACTGGCAACTCGTACTTACACCGTCAACAACTCACCAATCCGCTCAATGATCTTCTCGATATTGAACGGCTTCTTCACGAAATCATCCGCGCCGC
>JACMJD010000564.1 GCA_014380825.1 Phycisphaerae bacterium
GACGTCGCCGAGTTGTATCAGCACCTGTTCGGCCCGCGTCCGTACGCCGAAGTGCTGATCGCGGAACACGATGAGATTGGCGGGCAGGCGCGAGCGGTGATCGGCTTCGCGTTCTTCTTCCACAACTTCTCAACCTTCTGCGGCAAGCCGGGCATCTATCTCGAAGATCTCTTCGTGCGTCCGCAATATCGCGGACAGGGACACGGAAAAGCCCTGCTCGCGGCACTGGCCAAGCTCGCGATCGACCGAAACTGCGCGCGACTCGAGTGGGCCGTGCTCAACTGGAACACGCCGTCGATCGAGTTCTACAAGAGCCTCGGCGCCGAGCCGCAGACGGAGTGGACGGTCTATCGATTGGCAGATGCGCCGCTGGAAAAGCTGGCGAAGAGTTCGAACCGCGGATGAACGCAGATGAACGCGGATTGATTTAGCACTGTCATCCAGAGCGGTACTCCGCGATGGATCTGGTTTCACGCGCTAGGCTAGATCCTTCGCGGAGCACCGCTCTGGATGACAGGTTGGCTGTGTATCTGCGGTTCCAATCCACATGTCCACCACGACAATTGAGGATCGATGCGCACGATCGCGCTCCAGATCGTGATGATCATCGCCAACCAAACCAGATAAGCCGGAGTCGCTGTCGTTGCAGCCCAAGAAGCAGGCAGCAGAAAATCCGCCACAACCAAGCCGGCGGCCAGTAAGACAGCGGGCGTGATCCGCACTGGATCGCCGAACAGAATTCGATTCAACATCGTCGCGACGAAGATCATCGCGATCGCCGGCACGAGCCAGAACTTCGGCATCAACGTCTGGCAGATAAGCACGAAGCTTCCGCCCACGAATGCGATCGCCGCGTGTTCGATCATTCGTGCGAGACTTCGAGCAGCGCGCGGCGTAGCGATCCATTGAATGATTCCGAGGACGACAATGCTCGCAGCAAATGCAGGCGGAAAGATCGCCCACAATCGAATGGGAAACTCATGCCCCTCGCGTTGAATCAGCCAGTGTTGCGCGTTCTTGGCGAAGCCGGTGAACCATGCGAGCGCGAGGATGATCAGATTGATCAACGTGGCCGGAGAGATCGCGTTGCGAAGCCGCATAGAGGGTAGAGGGTAGAGGGTAGAGGGTAGAGGGCAGGAAGAGCCGCAAGACCGCTTCTCCTAACCTCTACCCTCTACCCTCTCTCTTCATTTGCTCGTCACGTTGATCCGCAGCAACTGTCCCGATGAGTTGTCATACCCGGCGAACGTGTCGCGATTCAGCGGGATGAGCTGTTGCAGCCGCACCGCGTAGATCGCGAACTGGCCGGGCGCGTGGATGTCGTCGCGACCGATGGCGGTGTACTTGCCGTCGGTCGTGTTGATCATCAGCAACGCGGGATATTGCGTCACCAGTTCCGGCGGCTCCGGGCGCGCGGAGATCGATGGATCGATCGTCGGTCCGTCGGCGGCGAAGAAGAGAATTCGTTCGCTCTTTTCGGGTGATTTTCCGTCGGGGCTTTTCAACGCCGGCTGAATTGCCGGCTCGCTGAGGGCATCGCTCACGCCCACCATCGACGCCAGGAATTTCGCGCCGCCGGAGTCGTCGACGACGTAGATGGCGCCGAATTTTCGATCGACCATCAGCAGGGCGTTGCGCGCCGTCTGGCGCGTCGCAGTCGGATCGGGGATTTGCGGACCGACGGCCAGCTCGATCTCCGGCGCGGTCAGCTCGACCGGATCGGTGAGTCGCACGGCGCGTATTTTTCGCGTGAGCTGTCCCGGCCCGATCACGGGCAGACGGTTTGGCTCGAATTCGAGAATCGCCCAGTTGTCGCTGTGCCGCAGGAACAGGCGGATGACCGCGCCGCACGGCAGCAGCTCGCCGCGCGCCAGGTCCAGTGATCGGCCCATTTCGCTGATGGTGGCGAGCTGTTGCGTGTCGGCGACGATCTGGATTTCGCCCGTGCGCGGATCGAATCGACCGATCGCCTGCGCCCCGACCGCCGCGCCCGCGCCGCCGTTGAAGTAGAAGTACAGCGCGCCATCGAACCCGGCCGCCAGCGACTGGATATTCCCGCCCGGCTTGACCGGCGGACGCAATGGAAACGACTTATTCGGCGTGGGCGGTGCCGGACGCGCGTCGGGTCTTGGTGTAGTCGGTTTCATCGCCGCCAGGATGCTCGTCGACGACAGCGTCGTCGGCTGCGGCAGATTCCCGCCCGGCCCCGTGACGAACAGCAGGTCCTGCCCGTCCTCGCTTTCCTGCGACCAGTAGACATTGCCTAAAGCATCGACCGCCACGTGCGTCGTGCGATTGGCCACGAGCTGCGCGATCGGCTCCATGCGCACTTCGCTGGTCGCGCCTTTCGGCTCGAGCACAACCAGCGCCGACCGCTGATCGCAGGACAGCGCGAGCAGACAGATACTGAGAACGATGGCGCGACGCATCATCACCTTGAACGATACACCTCGAAGTGGCAAAAAGAATGAGCCCGCGTAAAAGAGAAAGGTGACATCCGTTGGATGTCACCTTTGTTCGTTCCCGCCTTCTCCGCTCCATTGATAGCGCGATCAGATCAGCGCGGGATGGTGTAGGTTCCAGTCTGGCCCGCGAGGAACTTGTCATACGTATCGTTCGGGATTCCTGTTGCGCTTCGCACCGCTTGGATCTTCGTACCCGTCGGACACCAAAGCGATGGATCGGATGATTCCAGATCGCCCATCGTTTCCGCATGGCCGTCCCAGAACACAACATTCATGCGGAAGCTGTCGGCAGAGGCGCCTTGATTGCGCTTGCCGTGACGGTATGCGAAGACGCGATCGTCCGTACCTGTTCCGCCATTTCCCGGCGATTGCAATCGTGACCAGGCGCGCGTCTGCGCATTCCACGGCCCGGCGTCGGCGTACATATTGCCGCCACCGCCGGAAATAGTGGAATCATAGGTTGGCGGCGTCGCGCGGGTTGAACGGCTGCCGTCAGCGAATGCGATCTTGCGCGAAGAGTTTTTGATCTTGGCGACACGCGGACCATATCCGCTCGGCGGATCATAAACTGGGTTGCCGCCTGAGATATTGCCGCCCGTTCGATTGTTATGACTTGTGTTCGTCACCCCCGGTGCATACACATTCGGCGTATTCGGAATGAGCGTGAACACGAACGCCATGTTGTACGACATGAACGGCAGCGTGCCCCAGTTCGGTCCGGAGAAGTTCGTCATGAGCGCGTCTTGGTTTTCAGGGCACGAAAACACGCCGTAGGTCGAGAGACGCACGAATCGCTGCTTGCGTTGGTCCGACGTGCCGCCTTCCTCAAACTTCACACCCATTACGCGCGCGAGCGGTGCCTGCCAGTCGTTGGTGCTGGAGATCTCAGGCGCGTTGGTATCGTTAAACTGTCCCGCCGGCTGCGCGAAGCTGCCCTGCGACATGAAATGAAACCCGGACGTGTTGGCGCTGCCCGCCATCCATCCTTTGTGCTGTGCGGCGTAAATCTGCTGCGCCTGCATAATCGACCGAAGGTTCGCTAAGCACTTAACCGTGTTGGCGGCGCGTCGCGCGCTGCCCAGGGCGGGCAGCAGGATGGAGATGAGTAGCGCGATGATGCCGATCACGACCAAGAGTTCGACCAACGTAAATCCACGACGACGCGACTTAAATCTGCAAACCATATTGCCTCTCCGTTACATGTGGGGGCGCGAGCTATCGCGCACGCAGCCGCTCAACATCGCGGCGAGCTAATCGTCCTGTCCTTGTCTTTTTCGCTTGGGTGCCTTGTCATACTCCGGCTGCGTTGGCGGCGGCGGTGCGCCCACAACCGCATTTGGATTCAGTGGCACGACCAGCCGCCCGCAATCCGGACAGAACGTCGGCTCGCTCCCGCCTTTTCGCGAGTTCAAAAGCACGTAAGTCGGATCGTTCTTCGGCTTCCCGTCCTTCGTCCAGAAGCACCGTTCTGCTTCCACCCCGGTGTCCTTGCCGGAGTATGGCGACTTGATCGGGATCATGTCGCCTACCTTCAAGGTATGCGTGAACGTCTTTCCGTTTTCCGTATCAATGAATACGCGATCCGTGGAGAGGTAAGCGGCCTCGGTCGCGCCCAGATTTCGCCTGAGCGAAAAGAACCCGACCGCTAAACCAATCGCGACAACGCCAACCGCGATGCCTTTGCCCGCCGGTCCGTTTAGAATTTCGCGCAAACCTGCCATATCGTGGCCTATCCAGTGGGGCGCGGGTTAGCGCGCGTCGAACTTCGCGCGAGCAACGTTCATCGTTCGCTCTCGCCTCGTTTTCCCATCCAGCTTTACGACCGTCGCGTCAGGGCCGCTCCGCACGGCATGTTCAGATCGCGTTAAGGCTTGGCGTCTGAGTATATCGGGCGCTGATTCATACCGCAAAGACAATGCGTCCGGCGAACACGCTGCCAACATATTGTCCACAAAGCTTGTCCAGAGTGCCAACGCCGGGCTATCACTTCACTAAACACCAATGTCGCGACGGCGGATTATTATTGTCGGAGCAGGCGTCGGCGGGCTCGCGGCTGCGGTGCGGCTGGCGGCTAAGGGCTTCGCGGTCACGATTCTCGAGAAAAACGCCACCGTCGGCGGGAAGCTGAACACCTGGCAGGTCCCGCATCCGGCCCGGCCAAATGATCGACAATTCCGCTTCGACACCGGCCCGAGCCTCTTGACCCTGCCGTTCGTCTTTCAGGACTTATACGCCGCCGCCGGGGCGGATGTGCGGCAGCATCTGCCGATCCGGAAGCTCGACCCGATCGCGCGGTTTATGTGGAGCGACGGCAGCCAGTTCGAGCTTCGCAACGAGCGAACCGATCTGGAACAGCAGATTCGTGCGATCGCCAGGGACGACGCGAATGACGTCGAGGGGTGGCATCGATTGCTCGCGCACGGCCAGAAGATCTGGGATCTGGGGGCCGAGCTGTTTCTGTTTCACGCCCCCGAGCAGGTTCTCGCCGGCAAAGCGAACGGCGACGATCGACCTGGATTCCTCGCCAACCTGACCGGCGCCGCGAAGATGCTGAGCGTGCCGCTGCGCATCGGGATGTTTTCGCGATTCGCCGATCGCGTCGATCGATGCATCAAGAGCCCCAAGCTTCGCGAAGTGTTCTATCAGTATGCAACCTACACTGGCGCGAGCCCGTTCAGCGCGCCGGGAACGTTCGCGGTGATCCCGTTCGCCGAGACGCATTTTGGTGGGTGGTACATCGAAGGCGGGATGTACGCGCTCGCGACGTCGCTCGCGAAACTGGCGCGCGATCTCGGTGTCGAAATCCGCACGAGCTGCAATGTAGAGCGTATCCTCATCGAAGACGGCTCCAATACATCTCGCAGCCCCGGACGGAAGTCCGGGGACTCTCGCGCCGTCGGTGTCCGTCTGTCGACCGGTGAAGAACTCCGCGCCGACGCGATCGTCTGCAATTCCGATACGATCTATAGTTACCGCGAGCTGATCGAGCCTTCATTTCGTCCGCATTTCACGGACGAGAAACTGAATCGTCTCGAACCCGGCGGAAGCGGAATGGTCCTGCTGCTGGGCGTCGACGGAACGTATCCGCAGCTCGCGCATCACACGAAGTTCATGCCCGCCGACTATCGCAGCGATCTGCGGGCGATGTTTGAGACGCGCACGGTGCCGGACGACCCGTGCATCTATGTTTGTGCCTCGACCCGCACCGATCCGGCGCAAGCGCCGGACGGCTGCGAGAACCTGTTCGTCCTGTGCAGCGCGCCGGCATTAAACGGCGCGGGTGACAAGATCGACTGGACGATCGAAGGAACAAAGTACGCGCGGCGGATCATCGAAACGCTCGAGACGCGATTGGGTCTGACCGATCTGCGCAAGCGAATCGTCGTGCAGCGCACGATCTCGCCGTTGGATTTGAAATCGCTCTACAACGCCAACGCCGGCAGCATTTATGGATTAGGCAGCAGCTCGCCGCGGGATGCGTTCCTGCGCCCGCCGAATCGCGACAAGCGGATCCGGAACCTGTACTTCGCCGGCGGCGCCACACATCCGGGAGGCGGCCTGCCGCTGGTGGCGCTCAGCGGGAAGATCGTCAGCGGGCTGATCGCCGACGATTTGGGCGCCGCTTGATGAATCACCATGCGTGCAGCGTCGTGAACACTAACCCGACGCCAACGGCTCCGAATACGACTAGTTCAGTGATGCCGACAATGACC
>JACMJD010000565.1 GCA_014380825.1 Phycisphaerae bacterium
ACCCCGAGGCGTGGATCTGGTACCACAAGAACATCGGCCGGGAGCAATGTCCCGTCGTGGACACGTGGTGGCAAACCGAAACCGGCATGATGATGATCACGCCGCTGCCCGGCGCCACCGCGACGAAGCCGGGGACAGCGACGCTCCCGTTCTTCGGCGTCGACGCGGCCATCGTCGATCGCGCCGGCAACGAACTCGGCCCGAACCAGGGCGGCCTGCTCGTCATCCGCAAACCGTGGCCCGCGATGTTGCGCGGGATCTTCAATGATCCCGATCGTTATCAGAAACAATACTGGACGGATGTGCCGGGCATGTATTTCACCGGCGACGGCGCGCGACGCGACCAGGACGGATACTTCTGGATCATGGGCCGAATCGATGACGTGCTGAACGTTAGCGGTCATCGATTGGGAACAGCGGAAGTTGAGAGCGCGCTCGTCTCCAACCCCGCAGTGGCCGAGGCCGCGGTGGTCGGCATGCCGCACGAGATTAAGGGTCAGGGCATCGCCGCGTTCGTCACGCTGCGGCGAGGATTCGACGCGACCGAAGCGCTCAAGAAGGAGCTGATCCTGACCGTGCGAAAGCAGATTGGCGCGCTGGCGCAGCCGGATCAGATCCGTTTCACCGAAGCGCTCCCCAAAACCCGCTCCGGTAAAATCATGAGGCGGTTGCTCCGCGAGCTTGCCTCGGGTGGTGAGATTAAGGGTGACGTGACGACTCTCGAGGACTTCAGCGTGCTTGCGAAGTTGAAGGAGCAGGAAGAGTAAATTGTCATCTTCGCTTCGTCGGAGTTTCCCTAGTCAGCATAGATAGGATATTCGCACTCGCCCCAACGTCCTTATTCGCATGCCAATGGACATGCCGCACCGGTTTGGCTAAATGCGAACCTTGGTTTAATATCTTTCGTCTCACGCACTTGAGGTGACGAGCTGATGCGCTACAAAACTATTCTTCTCTTCGGCGCCCCCGGCAGCGGCAAAGGCACGCAAGGGAAAATTCTCTCGTCGATCCCGGGCTTTTTCCATACGGCCTGTGGCGACGTGTTTCGTCAGCTCGATCTCAAGAGCGAACTTGGCAAAACGTTCTGGGAATACTCCAGCCAGGGCAAGCTTGTGCCGGATGATCTGACCGTCCGGTTGTGGAAGGATTTCATCGACGGCGCGGAGCGCACCAATCGGTTTCATCCGGAAACCGAGATCCTCATTCTCGACGGCATCCCGCGCAACATGATGCAAGCGAAGTTGATGGATCAGCACCTGGATGTCATCAAGGTGATTTATCTGGTCTGTGCCGACATGACCAAGATGGTCGAGCGGCTGCGGCGTAGAGCACTGAAGGAAAACCGGATCGACGACGCGAACGACACGGTCATCCAGCAGCGGCTCGAGATTTACGAGCGTGACACGCACCCGGTGCTGTCGCACTATCCGCAGGAGAAGGTTGCGCAGGTTGACGCGACGATGTCTCAAATCAAGGTATTGCAAAAGATCATAGATGTAGTTGCGCCGATCAAAAGCGCGATCGACCATGCTCGCGATACGGCCGAGCGATCCGGGCTGGCGCCCAAGAACGCACTTTCTGGCGCTGGGGTGGGAGCAAAGTAATCCCGGATATGTGTCATAACTTCGCGATTTAGCGTAATTTATCGAATTCGTTTTGACATTGATCGGGGGGCGCGCAGTCAGCTATTCTGCTCCCGCCCTGTTTAGGTAACTTGTCCTTCGCGCAAACATCTGGTGAGGTTGCGCAGTAGTGTTTCAATGAGCTCTCGGTGCCGACCACATTCTCGTCGCGCGCACGCGGGCCCGCGCCCTCGGAAACGGATGGTCATGTTCGCGTCAGCGCTAGTCGGCTTAACGGCTGGTTCGGCGGTGACACGGGCGGATTTCATCCGATGGGTGGGCGGCAATGGCGTTTGGGGCGTCGCCACGAATTGGAACCCTGTCGGCCAGCCCGGGCCGTTTGATCCGGTGCTGATTGATCAAGGCATATTCACCGCGACACATGATGACGCAAACAGCAAATCGATCGTCGCGCAGATCCTTCTCGAAAACAAGATGACGCTTTCGCTCAGTGCCGGCACGCTCTCGGCACTGGGCGGCGATGACCCGGACCAGTATTTCACGAGCGTAGGGGTGTTCGGCCAGAGCCACTACATTCAATCAGGCGGCCTGCTGGAAGCCCCACTCGGCGTCGACATTTCTGGAAGATCAACGTTTGAAATCTCGGCCGGCGAAATCACCGGCACCGGTGAGACAGCGGGGATCAACATCGCCAGCCAAAGCTCGTATGTGCAGTCGGGCGGCACCAATCACCTGTCGCTCTCGATCGGCGGCGGCACTGCCAGCATCACGGACGGATCGCTCGGCGATACGACGACCTCGAGCGTCAAAGTGTTGTTCGGCGGCACGCTCACGCAGCAAGGCGGCGTGGTCACATCGCATTCGGTGTTCGTTGACACGGCCGGCGTCTACGCAATGGGCGGCGGGACAGTTAACGCGACGACCGTGACTCTCGGCAAGTTCGACGAAACCGGCGCTACGTTATCCTCCGGCACGTTCAACCAAACCGGCGGCACCGTATGGGTCGGCCAAGCGCTTGCGATCGACGGCGGTCAGTACGCGTTGAGCAACGGCACGCTGCAAAGCAGCGGCTCGATCATGATCGGGACGCAAGCGGTCGGAATTCCCAGCGACGCCACGTTGGACAATGGCGGCACGATTGTGCTGAACGATCTGTCGACCGCGGTGGTCGGCAACGGCACGTTCAACCATCACGGCGTGATCCAGAAGATCGGCGCCGGTTCGACCAGCGTGCAGATCGCCACGCCATTCATTATCAATGGCGGAACGTTCGATGTTCAGGACGGCGCGGTCAGCATCAACGGAAACATGTCTGCGTTAGCGCCGGTCGCCGGCGACACGCTCGTCAAGGAAGGCCCGGGCAGGCTGTTGCTCACGGGCGCCCAGGACTGGCAGGTCGGGGCGAATCTTCGGTTGCTTGGCGGCGAAACGATTATCACCACCGATCTCGGCGCCGGCACCGCCCAGCCCGAAGTGTATCTGAACGCGGCCACCCTCACGCTCAATGCCAGCCAATCACTAGGTGCGTTGCAGGTGACCGGTGGGACGATGAATATTCCGGCTGGCACGGTCAGCATCACCGCCAACGTTTCAGTGCACGCGCCGCTCGCCGGCGACGCGCTTGTGAAAGAAGGGCCCGGCACGCTCGTGCTTTCCGGAGCGCAAGACTTCCAGGCCGGCGCGAGTCTCCGTTTGCTTGGCGGCGAAACGATCATCACGACAGATCTCGGCGCCGGCACCGCTCGACCAGACGTGCGACTGACTGCGGCGAGTCTCACGTTCAGCACGAGCCAGTCACTCGGAACATTGCACGCCGATGGTGCTTCGCTGATCCGCGTACTCCCGGGCAGCGCCAGCACGTTGATGGCCGGCACGCTTCAGCTTGATGCCGACAACGGTGCGACGCTGGACCTGGCCGACAACTCGCTCATCCTTTCCAGTACACCCCGGGCGACGGTTGAACAGCTCGTGAGCCGAGCGCGCAACAGCGGCACCTGGGATGCCGCCGGCCTGACATCATCAACCGCCGCCGCGCAGACGGCGCCGAAGGTTATGACCCTCGCCATCGTGACGGGAAATGAATTTCAGTTGCTGCACGGGGTGAACGCGACCTTCAACCTTTACTCCGTCGCGGCGTCCGATGTGCTCGTCAAATACACCTATTATGGCGACACCGACCTAAACGACATCGTCGACTTCGACGACTACTCGCGCATCGATAACGGGTTCAATAACGGTTTGGCTGGCTGGATCAATGGAGACTTCGACTTCAACGCGATTGTAGACTTCGACGACTACTCGCTGATTGACCTCGCGTTCAATAACCAACCGGAAGAGCTCGCCCGGGCGATGTCGTATCTAGCTGGCGACGACCGCAGCGATCAAGGGATGAACACACCCGGCCTGCAAATGGTGAAGCTACATTTCGCGCAGTTTGGCGAACCCTACGCTCAAGGGTTCCTGAGCGCGGTGCCGGAGCCCGCCGCAGGTTTCGCGATGTTAGCAGCGAGCGCCGCCGTCGTTCGGCGCAGGCGACGAGTTGGGTGATTAGTTGAAGGCCGATTGGTGGTTCTACGCCCGGCTGAGATACGAACCCGATTCTGTATTGATCCGCACCACTTCACCGATCTCGATGAACGGCGGCACGCGCGTGCTCAGGCCTGTCTCCAGCGTTGCATCTTTCTGCTGGTTCGTCGCTGTCGCGCCTTTGATGCTCGGGGCCGTGTCGGTCACTTTCAGGTCGACTGTCTTGGGCATTTCGTAGCTGACGATCTTGTTCTCGTGAAACATCGCCGTCAGTTGCGTGTTGGGCTTTAAGTACAGGATGTCGCCGCCGAACACTTCCTTCGGGATCGTGTCCTGCTCGTACGTTTCCATGTCCATCAGCACGTGGCCGTCGTTGTCCGAATAGAGATATTCGACGGTGCGGCGATCAAGCGTGGCGGTTTCGATGTCGTCGGTCGCGCCTACTCGCTTGTCCTGGATCGTGCCCTTGCCGACGTCGCGCAGCTTGAACTGCACCTTGGCTCGCAGGTTGCCCGGCGTGTTGTGATCAGCGCCGGTCACGACGAACAGCTTCTTGTCAATGATAACGGCTTGGCCCTTTTTGATGTCGCTGGCTCGCATGGTCTTTGAGATTCCTTCTGCGCGTCGGTGGAAACTAATTGAAAACTTGAGTCCCGTAATCTAACGGCCCGCTAGGGGGCGGTCAAACCCGCCGCGCC
This sequence comes from Phycisphaerae bacterium, assembly GCA_014380825.1. The sequence goes on from JACMJD010000565.1 coordinate 4,808, forward strand.
GGGTATACCGGGACGACCGATTGTAGGAGCGCCGGCTGGCCGGAGACACTGATGCGATCGAAGCAATTTCACTTGTCGGAGCCGGCATTGCGGTCATACTGTGATGCAGCGAATGGACGCGGTGCATTTGGCGAACCGCGCGTGCATATTCGGTGTGGACGATGAGGGTTGTGGACAATGAGGCCAGATATCCTGCTTCACGCCTTGCTGATCGCGATCATCCTGATCGGCGGCTGCACGACTTCGTCGCGGCAGAATTCCACCGCCGCCGCATCGTCCGGCTTCCAGCCTGCAACCCAACCTGCCGCAGCCAAGCCGGTGTTAGGGACTCGGCCACTGATCGACTTCGCCCGCGGCGCTGGTGGGTTTCCGCTGGCGGAAGATGCGCTGCCGGATTCCCGAGATGGGTTAGTCGCATCACTCTCGGGCGAGTATCGAGCGCGCGTGACCGTGGCCGGTGACGTCACGCCAGTGGTCGCAACCGGATCTGATTATCCCAAGCTCGAATCGCTCACGGTCGACCTCAGTGGCAGCAAGATCAAATCCGCTTATCGTCCCAGCACATTCAAAGCGGTTGGGCGCTTGCAGCGCCGTGTCCTGCATGTCGATCACCTCAGCTACACCGCGACGCCGCTGCAATATGTGGACGGCAGCACGAACCTCCGAATCACCGCACACGATGTCACGCTTGGCCTGCTGCACGGCCGAGGTGAACAGGCGGCGCTCGTGATGACCGACGCGAAGGATGGCCGCGTCAACTTCGAAGTGCCGCTGGAAGATCTGCGCTCGATGTTCAAAGTATCCGCCAAATCGGGCGGATCGCGCGCGGGCTACTCCGTGAGCGATGTTCAGATGAAGCTGATCGCACACGACAGCCGCTCGCTCACGTGCGAGCTGAAAGTTCGCGGCTTCTGGGTGCTGCTGCCGACCGCATTCAAGCTCACCGGCCGCATCGATATTGATGATCAGTTCAACGCGCACCTTTCAAACATCGCCTGCAAAGGCGAAGACGTCGGCGGCGTGCTGCTGGGCGGCTTTATCGATAACGCATTGAAGAAATACGATGGGCGCGTGATGCCCCTGGCGAGCTTCCCGGGCGGGCGGATCAAGATCCGCGATGTGAAGATCTCTGTCGACGATTCGCTGCGAATCTACGCGGCGTTCGGTGCATAGACTTTTCGTGGCACGGGCGTCCCGCCCGTGCCTGGCCGCGTGGGCGGCATGCGCGATCGCGTGCTCGAATGCATGACGTACAAGGCCGTCGCGAAGCAGACGATGGAGTTCGTGACGAATGATCTGCTGCGGCAACGCGCGGCGGGTGATGATCGACAGGTGATGGCGGCTTGAGGG
>JACMJD010000566.1 GCA_014380825.1 Phycisphaerae bacterium
CTCGCCACCGTTGCGACGAATTACAATACCGATGGCAAGCTGTTCACGCAGGGCAATCTCACCAGCGTGCGGATCGCCAATGCCGACAAAGACGCGGTGAACTACGCCGACCTGGTGACCCTGGCGGCCAACTGGACGGCGGCGAATCCGAATCTCTCCGGATTCAGCGCAGCCGTGCAGGCGGATGGTGATCGCGCGTTCGCGCTCACCTCGGGCGGTTCGCGTCATCAATACATCGCCAGGGGCAGCGGCGCCTGGTCGAATGCAGCCAACTGGAGCAATGGCGTGCCGAACAGCGCGGGCGCGGTCGCCAGCTTGCTCACCAAGCCGCAGGATGATGTGACGCTGGAAGTCGACGGCGTGTTCACGATCGGCCAACTGAACTTCGACAACTTCTTTAACTACACGCTGAACGGCGGCGGCGCTTTGTTGTTCCAGACCAACAACGGCGCGAGAGCCGAGATCAACACGTTTGCCGCGAGCCCCACGATTTCTGCTTCGGTGTCGATCAATTCCAACACCGATGCAACGGTCACGTATGCCACCGACACGCTGACGCTCAGCGGCGCGCTCACTACCAGCGCCGCCGGTACGACGCTCGCGAAGGTCGGGGCGGGCAAGCTAGTGATTTCCGGCACGCAGTTTCACGCCCCCGGCGCCACGCTGGCGGTCAATGGCGGCGTGGTGGATCTGAACTCGAACGCGGGCTCGGGCGGACCGAACCTCAACCTCACGACCGCAACCGGCACGACCGCGAACTTCAACGCTTCGCAGAGCATGGCGAACATCACGAACAACGGCGCGTTCAATGTGAACGTCGGCAGCAGCGTCGTCGGCACGGTCGACGGCACGGGCAACACGTCCGTCGCCACGCCCGCGACGATCGCCGCGGTGCGTTATCGGCAGAGCACGCTCTCGGTGAATGGAACCGCGAGTGTCATTGCAAATGGCTCGTCGTCATCGCTCAGCATCGTCGACCAGCTCGTGCTGCCCGGCACGGGCAAGCTGGATCTGAATGACAATGACCTGGTCGTCAGCAGCAGCACCTACGCCGCCATCACGGGCAGCATTGCCACCGCCCGCAACAGCGGCGCGTGGGACGGCCCCGGCATCACCAGCACGGCCGCCAAGAACGCGACGCCGAAAAACAGAACGCTGGGCACGCTCACCGGCGCGCAGTTCCACGCCGCCCAAGGCGCCGGCGCCACCTTCGACGGCGTGACGGTGCTCGACACGGACGTGCTCGTCAAATTCCCCTACTACGGCGACGTTGACTTCAACGGCTTAGTCGACTTCGACGACTACAGCCGCATCGACTCCGGCTTCAACAACAACCGTACGGGTTGGTTCAACGGCGATGTCGACTACAACGGGATCGTCGACTTCGACGACTACTCGCTAATCGACCAGGCGTTCAATACCCAAAGCGGTACGCTGCGTCGCGCGATGTCATATTTGAATGGCAGCGATCGCAGCGACGCTGGAATGGATGCGCCATCATTGCAACTGGTGGTGGATCACCTCGGGCAGTTCGGTGAACAATACGCAGCCGGATTCCTGGCATCGGTGCCGGAACCGACGAGCGCAATCGTCTTCGCCGGGCTTGCCGCTTCAGCGGCAAGCGTGCGTCGACGTCGTCGATGCAACTGATTCGTCGTCTCACCAAACGAAGAAACGCCCGAAGTGCCGTTCGCACTTCGGGCGTTTTTGTTTTCGGCAGTCTCCCTTACTTCTTCTTCCGATACTCCGTCGTCAGCACGCCCGCGAAGCCCCAGTTCTCGAGCTCGACTTCATCGATCACCACATGCGTATGCTCCGGCTGTTTGCCCAGCACGCGCACCAGCGTGTCTGTGATCTCTTTTACGATCTGCGCTTTCTGCTTCGTCGTCACTCCATCTTTGGTGATGCGAACGTTCACGTAAGGCATATCAAGCTGCGCTCCTCGCACGCGCGCCGGCGTGCAAGGGCACACTATACGACCTTCAATCCGCGTGGCGACTTCCCCGGCAGCGCCGGCGGCAGTGAAGAGGCCGGTCGCAACACTGCGCTCTGCGTGTTGAACGCCTGATCGATCAGCGAGTAATCGTCAAAGTCGACAATGCCGTTGCCGTCGACGTCTCCGTTGAGCCAACCGGTGCGGTTGTTGTTGAAGCCCGCGTCGATGCGGCTGTAGTCGTCGAAGTCGACCACGCCGTTGAAATCCACGTCGCCGTAATACGCGTACTTCACCAGCACTGCGGTGGTGTCGATCGTTTCGCCCGCGAAGAGCGTCGTCGGCGTGTAGAGCGCCTTGAACTCCGTGGCTTCCATCGTGCCGAGCGTGGTGTTCTTCGGATTCGCGTTCTTGGCCTTGTCGCTGGTCAGACCATTGCCCGTCCAGGTGCCGCTGCTGCGTGCGGAACTGATCAGACCCTGCACCGCGATCAGCGGCGATGTCGGCGCGTCATAGTCCACGATCATCGCGTTGTCGAAGATGTCGAGCCGGCCCGTCGCGGGAATCGAGAGCGATTTCGTCACGATCACCTGGGTGCCATTCGCCGGGAGTTGCGCCAGGCCGCTGACGTTCAGCCCAGCCAGGTGTTGCGACGCATTGAACAACAGCGTCGCGCCCGCTGCGACATTTACGGAGAGATTCGACGACCCGGACAGCGCGTCGCCGGCGAACGTAAACGTGCCGGCGTTGACGTTGAGCGTATCGTTCCCAGTCCCGCCGTTGAACGTCACCGGTTTCGCCACCGGGCCGTTGAAATCGAGCGTGTCGTTCTGGCCAAGGCTGGTGAAGACAACCGAGTTCACGCTGCTCGCGTCGAACGATTGATTGTTGCTGCCCAGCGTTACGGTAATCGTCGAACCGCTTTGACTGATCGCGAAACTATCGGCGCTCGCCGACCCACCCACTTGCAGAATACCGCTGCCGTCGATCGCGGCGAACGCGCTGTACACCGTCGTCGTGCGCGGGCCGGCGAGGAAGCTGTCGATCACCACGCCGGCCGCGTTCAGCACGTTCACGGTTTGCGGCGATGCGCTGGAGTTGTACGCGACATACGTTTTCTTGCCGGTAGTCGTGTTCGTGTACACGCCACCAACCGGAACTGACAGGCGGAAGTTGTAATCGCGCAGGCCGTACGCGCGGTTCGCGTGCGTGATGTAGTACGGAATTCCGCTGACCGCATTCGCATTGTCCGCCGCGTTGAGCGTCGCGTATCGCGCGAATTCGTTCGCCGAGAGTTGGGGGTTCACCTGCGCCTGCATTCCGAGGATGACCGCCAGCCAGTTGTTGCCGTCGTCGCTGTTGCCCAAGGTTTGATACGGATCGGCGCCACCGATCGCCGCCATCGTCGCGTTGATGACCGCCTGCATGTTCGCGTTGTACTTGCCCAGGAAATCCATCGACGGCCACGCGGGCAGCCCGACGATGCCGAGCTGATACTTCGGCTGGTTGCCGAAGAACGTCTGCTGCTGCCGCGTGAAGTCCGCATTGATGGCCGTGTTGCGATTGGCCGGATAACCCGGCGGATTCAGATCGTTGTGCGCGACGTTCAGCCAGTATTCCGTTTCCGATTTGGATTCAATCGCGTAACCCATCATTCCCGCATCGAGCATCGCCTGGTTGTTCAGCGCCGCGCCGAGCAGCACCAGACCCTGCCACGATTGAACGGCCTCGCTCACGGACTCCTGATTGTTTCCCTGATTCCCCAGCGAATCGCCCAGGCCGTCTGCATAGCTGTGGCCCCGCCATGCGTTGAACGTGCGCAGGTATGGCTCGGAGGTGTCGGCCCGATCCCAGTTCGCGTACGAGCGCGCGACCATCGTCGCGATCGCGCCGTAGTTTGTCGCCCAGGTCGGATCGAGCATCGCCAGCACTGCGGCAGAGCTCGTGAGATAGCCGAGATGGAAATGCAGATCGGTGTAATGCTCCGATCCGAACGCTGGCGGATACGCGATCAGCGCTTTGTCCTTCGGGTAATACGTGTAGAACCGATTGTCGCCCGCCTGATATGTCAGCCAGTTGGTGACACCGGTTCGTAGAATGTTGAGCAGTCGCGTGTAATTCGGGTCGTTCAACTGCTTGGCCATCAGCGTCATCTGCGCGGCCTGCGAGAGCGTGGTCTGTCCGCCGTAGCTGTCGGAGCCGAGACCGAGTTGATATGTGTTCAACCAGCCAGCCATTTTCGCGGGATTGAAATCGGACGTCCCGCCGATCTGCTGCGGCGCGGGCAGGACGAAGTTCAAACCGTTCGTCGGCTGAACGATCGTGAACGAATTGCCGAGCGAAACGCGGATCGTTCCGTAAATCGTCGGATACGTGTAACCGGCGATCGTCGACGGTCCGCTGGTGATGTCGCGATAGTTGTGAGGCAGCCACCCTTGCAAAAGGTCGGTGGATGCGCCGGCTTTGAGCAGATCCGACGCGACGTTCCATGTCGTCGTGATCGCACCGGCGGCGACATTGTAGCTGTAGCCATACGTCGTCGTGCGCGGAACCGCGTACGCATGCTGATAGAAGTCGGCGAAGATCGCGTTGGTCGCGGCCGGCAATGTCGCGACCGCGAGATAATGATCCGCACCGGCGAATGCGACGTTGAAACCAGTCGCGTTCGGCACGAACACGGTTCCGGCCGGTGCGAAGACGGCGAAGTTCACGCCGGTTTTGGTGAAGCGGAAGTGATCGGTGCTGAAACCCGCGCCGCCGTTGCCGAGTGATGCGCCCGCGGCGTCGGAAATCGTTCCGTAGGTTCCGGCCGCGCCGAACGTGAGCGTCGGGCTGACGTTGTTGAACTCGTACCATGCCATCGGACTGCCCTGCACGGCCGTCACGTCGACGTAGCGGGTTTCGCTTTGCTCCATGCGGAAACGAACCATCCAGTCGCTGTAATCGACCACCGCGTCGCGGGCAAACGTCGTTCCATTTCCGCCTACCGAGACGGTCTGCTCGCCGCTATATCCGATGTTGTTCGCGACGCTGTTGATGCCGGTGTAACCGGAGACGGTCACGCCGCTGGATTGCGTGAACAGCTTCTGCGGCATCGTGTACAAGCTGCCGGCGAATCCTGATTTGAGGATCAAGGTCCACCAGTCGTTCGTCGGCAGCGGGGAATTGGCCGGGCGATTGATCCAGTCGTAAGCGGTTTGATAAGCGATGTTCGAGTTCTGCCCGCCGGGCGGTGTCGATGCGTACGAACCGAGGCCGGCGGGATCGGGTTTCACCGCAACGGTGGTCGAGTTGTAAATCGTCGCGCCCTGTTGAGCGGATGTGAGGCCAGCTCCCGTGACGGTGATCGTCGGCGTGCCGACGTTCGGATCGGTGTAAGTGAACGTCTTGGTGCTCGTGCCGGCAGTCACGGTGGTATTCGCGCCAGTGGAAAACGTGGCACCGGCGGACGTGCTGCTCAGCGTGATCGGCTGACCGCCGCCACCTGCATTCGCGGGGTTGCCGAAGGAATCTTTCAGCGTGAGCGTAATCGTTGTCGATGCCAGGCTCGTCCGCGTGCCGACGGATTCGCTGGTGAAATCAATCTGTGTCGGCGCGTTGGCCGTAACTGTTTCAGTCTGTAGCGAGCTGGCGAGCCCGCTCGACGAAACGGCGAGCGTTGGAACAGCCGCAACCGTGTCAACGTAAAACACATCCGCACTGCTCGAGCCGGCCGGAACGGTCACGCTCGTGATCGTGTTCAATCCGGCATCGACGAAATGTCCGCCGCTGGAACTGGTGCTCAGGTTAACGACTTGCCCCGCGCCGCCCGCGGTCTGCGGCACGTTCGCGGCATCCTGCAATTGCACCGTGATTGCAGTCGAATTCGCGCCGGCTGCGATCGTCTGCGACGAGGTGGCGAACACCACTTTCGTCGCCGCGAGCAACAGTCGCGGTTCAAGGCGGTCAAAAAAGTCCTGTGACAATCGAACCGGCTTGTTGCGCTTCCGTTGCATGAACATCTCCTACAAAACAAATTGAGCTGCGGGCGAATGGAATCGGGGGAACAAAAAACGATTCACCCATCGGCGCGCATGCGCGACGCGCCGAGTGGGTGAATCGAATACAAACTCTTCGATCAGTGACTGCGACGGCGGCGACGCGCCACCAGTGAACCGCCGCCGATCGCGAGCAGCGCGAGCGACGTGGGTTCGGGAACCGGCGCCAGCGAGACATCATCAAGGTTGATGGTCGTGCTGCTGCCGTCGATCGCGCCGACGATCGCGTCAAACTCAACCTGCACGTGATCCGTGCCGGCCGGAGCCGTCAGGTTCAGCGTGTTCAGCGTGTAACCCGCCGGGCTGTTCGTGATGTTCTGGATGCCCGAGTTACCCACAACGCCGTTGGCCGCGTTGAAGTACAGGACCTGATAAAAGCCCACACCGCTGGGGCCGACGAACGTCGTCTTTGCCCAGAAATTCAGCGTATAAGCGCCCGGCGAAACCGTGCCCGGGCCGGTGATCTGGAACAGCGCCGCGTTCGCGCCGCCGCCCTGACTGGAACCGGTAAATTGCGCATCGAACAGTCCGCCGTGCGGCTGTGTCGAGTCTTGCGCGTACGTATTGGTCGTGCCGCCGGCGACACCGTTGGGCAGCCAGTTAGCGACAAACGGAGAATTCGCCTGACCGGTCTCCATGTCTCCGTTAATCAGAACGTTTTGCGCGAACGTCGGTGACGTCGCAAACAACAGCGCAGTAGCCGCGCTAAGGATTAGCCCTTGCTTCATCTCGCCTCCACTAGGATTGAGAAATCGTTCGTAGCCCGTGGCACGGTCCAACAGCGGACGCGTGCATTTCGAAAACAAAAGGAACTTGGAGGACGCACGAAAGTTCGCCTGTGCGTCCTCCAAGTGTTCTTAGTGATATAGAGATCAGTTGCGACGACGACGACGCATGCTTGCCGCTGAAGCTGCGAGCCCGCCGAGGACCAGCGCGCTGGTCGGTTCCGGCACCGAGGCCAGGAATCCGGCGGCGTATTGTTCACCGAACTGCTGGAGGTGATTCACGACCAACTGCAACTGGGGTGCGTCCATTCCCAGATTGCTGCGGTCGCTGCCGTCCAGGTAAGCCATCGCGCGACGCAGCGATCCGCTTTGCGTGTTGAACGCCTGGTCGACCAACGAGTAGTCATCGAAGTCGACGATTCCGTTGTAGTCGACGTCGCCGTTGGCCCAGCCGGTCCGGTTGTTGTTGAAGCCGGCATCGATGCGCGAGTAGTCGTCGAAGTCGACTAAACCGTTGAAGTCGACGTCGCCGTAATAAGTGAATTTCACGAGCACGTCGCTGTTCGCGACGGTGAAGCCGTCGAACGTCGCGCCGGC
>JACMJD010000567.1 GCA_014380825.1 Phycisphaerae bacterium
AAAATCCTAGCCGCTTCTGCCGCTTGGGGGTTCGATGATTTTAAAATGTGTGTTTTTTTATCTGCTATGCCTCAAGCGGCGGAGATGCATGCGAAACGGTTATGCGAATGACGGAACTGGCAAATCCGTCATCAGTCTCAGTCCCGGTGAGACCATCATGACGCGCGGAACCGCGTTCGCCAGCGCGGCGACGGTCGCATCGTCACCCGCCACGCCACCTGCGATTCGCAGGTTCAGCGCGGGATCGCCGACGACTTGCACGGCATCGTGCGGATCCTTGGCGTCGAGGTACATCTTCAAATCCATCGTGATGCGGACGCGGCCCTTCACGATGACCGCCGCCTGCTGATGCAGGCCGCAGGTTTGGCCACGCTTGACGTGGAAGTGTTTGGTGAGGATGTCTTGTTCCGCGACGACCGGATCGCAGGTCTCGGTGATCGCATCGACTTCCCAGCCCATGCAATGCGCAACCAGCGCGGCCGACTCCTGGAATCCCTGGTGGCCAGCTTTGCCCATGGTGAACAGGAGGCGGAATTCTTCCGGGGCCATGCCGCTGCCGATCTTTTTCTGGAGCGGCAAGCGGCGGGTCGATGCGTTCACGACGCGCTGGATGTGAATCTCCTCCACCGATCGGCTGACTCCCGTCAGACACACCGGCAGCAGGTCCATGACGAAGCCGGGATTCACGCCCGTGCCCACGACGCGCGCGCCGCTTTCCTTGCACACGCGATCCAGCTCCATCGCAGCGTCGTAATCTCGACGATAGGGGAACAAAAGTTCTTCACAGCTCGACACCACGCTCACGCCCGCGCTGGCCATCGGGATGATCTGCTCGACGGCGGGCCCGATCTTCGAGCCGGCCGTGTGGATGATGACGTCGGGCTGCTCGTTCGCCCACAGGTCGCGGAAGCTCGGATAGCACTGCTGTTTTTCGAATCGCTCGCCCGCGCCGAGCTCTGCCAGGCTGCGCCCGGTTTTCGTCGGATCGATATCAACACCGCCCACGATCTTCGCCCAGGACTTGTCCGCCAATAGGCGCAGAGACTCGACTCCGATCGGACCCAGGCCGAACTGCGCAACCTTGATCGGCGCGCGTTGATCGCGCGCGGCGTTGATAAGGCGACGCTTCGAATCAGTCACTCGATTGGGTGGTGGGCTTTGCAGAATCATGGCGGATGTACTTCTCCAGTTTGCTCATGTCCAGTGCTGTGCCCAATCCGGGCTTGCTCGGACTGACGAGCGTCTTGTCTTTCGAATCTTTTTCGTACTGCACGGGCACCGTCGCCAGGTTCACCGGATACGCCCGGCGAGGCACGCAGCCGGTCGCGTAATCCAAGCGCGGCAGGGCGAAGCACAACTGCAAATTCGCCCACGATGTGATATCGGTACAAACCACTCCGCCGATGTACACGCCCGTGTTTGGCGAGGCTTTTTGCAGGTAATTCGCGATATCCATGCTCGGCAGCAGCCCGCCGGCTTTCTGAATCTTGATGTTCAGGACGTCGGCCGCGTCCAGCTCGACCATTTTCTTCGCGTCGTCCAGCGTCCAGACTGCTTCATCCGCCACCGTGATAATCTTGAACGGCAGGCCGCTATTCCATATGCGGATTTCCTTCGTCACCGCGGCCAAAGCCGGCATGTCGGTTTCGATGGTGGGCTGCTCGCAGATGAACGTCGACGCGAACGCTTCGGCTTTCAGCGCATCGCGAATTCGGCCGAGCATCTCGATCGATTTCTCCGGCGTCTTCCACGCTTGATTGACGTCGACCCAGATCTGCTGATCGGCGCGATTGTTCTTCCTCAGCTCGCGCGCGACCGCGACGATTCGCTTGATGTCGGCCTCATCATCAAGACCGATCTTGATGCGCATGGCCGCCAGCGATTCGTCGGCGTCGTCGACTTTTTCGGCTAGAGAATCGGCTGTCTCGTCAGCGTTGAACGTCAACGCCGACACCTGCACGCGCTCGCGTTTCGCGCCGCCAAGCACTTGGTACGCCGGCACGTCGTGAATTTGCGCCACCAGATCGACGAGCGCTTCGTCGAACCCGCAGAGCGTCGCCATCAACTGCTTTCCGGCAGGCGGTGGCCGCTTTGTGGTCAGCTTTTGCGAGTTGGCGATCTGTTGAAGCTGGCCCCCCCACACGCGGATGGTGGAAACATCTTCCTCCAGCGTCCGCGGGGTCTCCAGCCTCAGGTTCAGAAGCGCCTTACGCATCGCGACCGCGCCGGCCCAGGCGTCTTTGGCGGTCTCGTTGGTCACCATCGACCGTGGCAACGCATCGCCCAATCCGGTCCAAGTCTGCCCGGTATCCGACTTGGCCTGGATCAAGATGAAGATCCCACTGCACGCATCGCTACTTCCCTTGGCTGTGACGAATTTCTTCGTCCGCTCGATGCGATAGTCGATCAGTCGAACATCCGTGATCGTGATCGCGCCGGCATGCGAAGCGGACGGCACGAACCACCAGCCAAATACGAGACTCACGAGAATTCGGATGAACAGTCCCGCAGAGCCAGGCGTGGCGGCGCCTGGCCTGCGGAGCTGCGAACGTTTGTTTTGCGAATTCATCGAAATGTGAAAACGCCCGGGCGAATGGGTAATTGCAACACGAATGCCAATCGTCGGACTGCGAAATAGGGTCCTGTAATAGTGGTCCGGTGCGATTGGAATGAGTGATCGTTGATCAAAGATCAACATCATCGATGTGGTTGTTGATTTTTCGTCACGCGTGCGCGATACTTTCGTTCAACAGCTCGTCGTTCGGTGAAGTCGCGCGCTCCGGGCTGACTTTCAGGCGCCGGAGCATTCTGAAAAATTGACCGCGATCGATCCCGGCGCGACGTGCAGCTTCTGCCATGTTTCCATTCGCAGCACCGAGAATGGATTCGAAGTATTCTCTCTCAAACCTTGTTTTGGCTTGACGATACGGCATTTGCGAGGCTGGTACGACGGCCTCCGCAACCGCCACAGGCGCGAACGATCCGGCGGCTTGCGCGATTCGCTCGGAGAGCCCGTCGATCCCGATGATCGGTGAGCGATGCAGCAGCGCGATGCGCTCGATCGTGTTTTCCAATTCGCGCACGTTCCCGGGCCAGGTGTATCGCTGGAGCGTTTGCAGCGTTTCGGGTGCGAACGACCGAGCGGGCTGCCCGGGACTCGAAAATCGCTTGAGAAAATGCTCCGCAAGCAGCGGGATATCGCCTTGACGCTTCCGCAGGGGCGGAAGTGAGACGCTCATCACGTGTAAACGGAAGAACAGGTCGTTGCGGAATCGGCCCAGCGCGACTTCCTTTTCCAGATCACGGTTGGTCGCCGCGATGATGCGGGCCTGAGACGTGAGCGTCTTGCTTCCACCCACTCGACTGAACCGGCCATCCTGCAAAACCTTCAGCAGTTTCGACTGGACCGCGTAGCTCATCTCCCCGATTTCATCGAGAAACAGCGTTCCCCGTCCCGCCTCTTCGAATCGGCCGATCCGCTGCGCTTCGGCGCTGGTGAACGCTCCTTTTTCATGGCCGAACAACTCGCTCTCCAGCAGCGTATCGGGGATGGCTGCACAGTTGACGTCGACAAACGGTTCGTCGCGGCGGGAACTCAGGCTATGGATCAGCCGCGCGATCACCTGTTTGCCGGTCCCGGTCTCACCGCTCAGCAGGACGCGGCTTTCCGTGCCCGCGATGATGCGGACGGTTTCGAGCACCGCTTTCATGGCCGGATCGACGGTAATCGTGCCGCCCAGGTCTTCCGGACGAACCGCGCCGACGGCGGCGCGGGTGTCGAGGATTCGCTTGACGCGGGCG
>JACMJD010000568.1 GCA_014380825.1 Phycisphaerae bacterium
CGACGGCCTTGGTTGAGCCGGGCATCGCGAAGATGATTTTATTGCTCGCGATGCCCGCTGTCGCGCGGCTGAGCATAGCGCCGCTGGCGATTTGCGACCAACTGAGCATCCGGAAAAGTTCGCCGAAACCGGGCAGGGGTTGGTCAAGGAGTTTTTCGACGACGTCGATCGTCTGATCGCGCCGGCTGATACCGGTGCCGCCGTTGCTGAGAATCGCGTCGACGTCGTCGCGGGCGAGCAGCTCTTCCATCGCGCCGGCGAGCGCGGTGACGTCATCTTTCAGCACGCGATAATCGACAACGCTGTGCCGCGCGGTTTCCAGCCATCGCCGGATGGTCTGCCCGCTCGTATCGGTTTCAGGCGAGCGGGTGTCGCTCAGCGTAATGATGGCGCATCGCGCGACAATACCCTGCGCGTCAGCGACGTGCACTTGATAGGCCATTGGAATGTCCGCGAAGCGATTACTTCGGCGCGTCGGCGCTCGTCGACCCGGGGAGATTGGTCCGTTCGACAAGCATCTTGCCGTTGCGATCAACGATCTGAAATTCGTTGTCGCCTTGACGCAGCTCCAAGTCGCGCCGATCGGGCGCGCCTTTGCTCATCGCCAGCAGATCGCTGAAGTTGTGCTGGCCCACGTAGACGCGAAGGATCGCGTTGGAGTGCGGCGCGAACTTGCCCTCCACCTTGCCCGTCGAAACGGTCTGGCCAGGTTGGACCACGACACCCGGGATCATCTCACCCGCACGACGAGTCTCGATCGCCAGGTCTTCCGGCGATTTCCACTTGTCCTCGTACAACGGGCCGTCCTTCGTCAGCCAGACGGTGACAGGCACGCGCGAGTCGTTCTTGACTGCGACGTTGTAAGTGCGTTTCTCAACTCCGGCACAACCGCCCGCAACCAGCAGGATGGCGGCGAGCGACAACAAAGGTGAAATAACTCGGGTGTTCATGGCTGCGTATCCTACCGCGCCGACGGATTGATGCGGAGTGAAATTTCTGAACCGGAGAAAGGGACGCGCATGTCGGGAAACAACCCCCGTCCGACAAATTGAAATCGGCGTATTTCTAGGCCCATTTGGGGGGAAAACTCAGTTTCCTGCCCGAAGCTGGAACTGCATCTGGTCGATCGGGGCGCTCCGATACACCTCCCGAAACTCATCATTCGATTCAAAGTTCCGCACCGGCACCGCGCGATAGGGCACGCTCACGCTCACAACCGCCGAACGAAACATCCACGGTGAAACGCGCAGGACGCCCTGCGCCTCGCGCTTCAAATTGACCGTCAGCGTCCGCGCCCCCGGTCGCGGAATGACATTCTGAATCTGCGCGACCGGCGGATTCGTGCAGCACAGCGCCAGGCTGATCAGGTCCATCGCCTGAAGCATCCGAAAATGAAAGTGCAGCGTCAACTCCGCCTGCGTTGTCGCGTCCTCCGCCAGCCCGTGTCGCATCGGCACGTCAATCGACAATCCCAACTTCCTGCGCAGCCGCTCCTGCAACTCGATCTGATAATGCTGAAACCGGTTCACCTCGAACCGCGTTTTCGCATTCGTCATCTCGAACATCTCATGCTGCTCGCGCTGCGGGGTGGTCGCTTTCACGCTCAACGACAGCACATGCAAACTCACCAGCAGGGCGGCGTAATCATCCCCCGCGGCGACAGCGCGTTCGGAACCGGCCTGCCAAACCTTCAATCCGATCTCATGCGTGCTCTCAAACAGGTCGATCGGCTGATGCTTCGAATTCAGCGTCGGCTGATCGTCATGCACCGGCCAGCCGCAGTCGTGCAGCGCGATACCTCTGATCGCGCTCTCGGACGGCGCATCGAACCGCTTGTTGCCGACGTGTCTCGCCAACTCGCCCGAGAGCAGCGCGTGCTCGTGCTGCGTGATCAGCCAGAACTCATCTCCAACGCGACGGCGAATCATGCAGCGGAGGTTAACATCGATTGACGATGATGGCAGCGCGGAAGGGGCGAGGGGCGATGGTGGAGGGGCGAGGCAAATCAAAGCGTGTCGCGACCATTCCCGCCGCTGTATCTTGCTCGACCCATGCCCCTTGGCTCTGGCCGCTTTCAAACGGCTTCGTTCCGTCAGACTGATATGCATTTTCGCGCCTCGACTTCTCGAAGATTTTCCCGCAACCGCTGGCCCGGCCGACGCTTCGAACGACGAGCCGGCGACCGCGAAACGGCTTCGTTGCCGACAACTTCATCTCGCCCTCCAGTCGGATCCTTTGGGTTCAGTTTTTCCTTTTTCGCTGTCGCGCCGCCTTAGCGCCAGACCGAACGGAAAAACACTCCCTCCCCATATACTGCCTCTGTTGCGCGCCGCGATCGCGCCGCGCGCAACAAACCGCGTTCTGACTTGGATAATCAGGAAGATTGTTTTTTGGCGCGTTGCGCGCCAGACGATCCAAAAGCGCAGCGCAAGCCGCCTTTGGAAAATCCCGCCCGACGCTCCACAATCCGCTTTGATGACCGCCGAGCAATCGTCCACAAGTGGGAGGGAGTCGAACTCTCAGTGCGTGCCGCCAGCCAAGAACTCTTCCTCGAGCGGCGCCGCCTCCTCGGCCAACCCCCGCCTGCTACCGCCGATCCAACCGGGGAGGAATACACGTTCGAGAAACCGGTGAAGGTCGTCGCCTCGGCGTCCAAGGGCAGCAAGGGCGAAAGCGGATTCGTCGATGTCTGGAAGAGCGCTGCTGACAACGTTCGATTGGGACTGTAGAGAAGAACGGCCGGAGGACCGGCCGGCTCACTGTGGAGATAGATCACGTTGCGCGAGTAAGACGGCCGGTCCTCCAGCCGAGTGTTTTGCGTCGCGCCTAAGTTTTTTCCGTCTCGATGGCGACTTCCGTCGTGAGATAAAACCGCTCGATCCGCGCTTCGAATTCCGATCCGTCATCGCGGCGCATCTGGTATTCGCCTTCCATGGTGCCCCAAGGCGTTTTCAGTCGCGCAAAGCTCGCGTATTTGAACGCTTCGCCGGGTTGGAGATGCGGTGTTTGTCCGACGACGCCGGGGCCGCGCACTTCTTCGCGCCGGCCGGCGGAGTCGATGATCAGCCAATGCCGGCTGATCAATTGCACCGGCTGATCGCCGGTGTTGGCGATGACGACATCGTAGCCAAACAGATAATCGCGATCGGCGGGCGTCGATTCATCGCGCAGGTAAAACGCGCTAGCGCCCACCCG
>JACMJD010000569.1 GCA_014380825.1 Phycisphaerae bacterium
GTATGCGCGATATGAGAAGAATCGACGTAAGCGAGACCGTGCAGGCTGAAGCCTGCACGCCGGGTTCGTGCCAACTAGAACAACGGTGGTTTGCCGATCGATCGACGAATCACCGCCCACTGACCGGCGTGCATGAGCCAGTGCGCGCCGAGGAACATGAACGTGTCGCCCACCGTCTTGCAGAAGGGCGGCACGCCCGTCGCGGGTTTCGCCAGGTCGGCCGTCGGCAAACTCTCCAGCGCGTTCAGCGTGTTCGCCCGCACCTGCTTGGCGAGGCGGATGTATTCATCCTTGGTGAGAAACTTCCCCGCCTCGTTGCTGCTCGCCATTTCTTTCCCATGTCTCGCCTTGAAATCCGTCGGCAGCGGCTCGCGATTGCCGGGTGCGATTCTCTCGACTAGGTGCTGCTCGCTCTGAATCAGATGCCCGATCTGCCAGGCGATATGGTTCGCCGCCGTGCAGGGTCTGACCAGCAGATCCTTGTCGGACAAATCCGCCAGGTATGCCGTCCAGATGAAATCCGACTGAGTCAGGCTGCTGATGATCGCTTGCTTCGTGTCCATTCGGTTCTCCTTCGCAGTTGAAAAAATCTCGCTCGTAACATCTTCGTCAACAACTGGCCGCGGGACAAATCGCTCGCGGAAACGCGTTTTTCAAAATCGGACATTCTCGGACATTTCCGGACATCGGATCAGAGACCGCGCAGCCGCGAAGAGGCGAAGAACACATCACTTTTCGCGACTGTCCGTCGACCGTCGCGAACCATCGGCCGACCATCGTCGAGCCTCCCGGGACCATCCCCGCGCCCTCCGCAAGCACCCACTTGGCTGCTCGTTTGCCTCAAATCTGTTTGGGTTTGTTCCGCACAATTCGATCATCATTTTCGACTTCGCCTCCTTGGATTGTTGTCACATCTCCCGGCCAGCTCGCAGCTTGCGTTACTCGCGCGGGTTTGGCTCTTTGGCTTTGCCGGCGCGTGTGCAGAACCAGACATCGCAGGTTTTCGTGGACAAACAAACGCAGAACGAGCGGCAGCGAAGAGTAGAACCAACACGAACTCTCGCCGAGGAAATGTGGCGAGATCGCCGCGAGTCGCGGCGAGACCATTCTATCTCAAATCCCCAGAAAAGTCGGCGGAAAAGTGATGACCGCTTGAGCTCGAAACGATGTCGGCTCAACCTCTGGCCGGGCCGAGCGTTAACCCGGAATCGTGATCAAAGCATTCCGAAACCGTGGTGCGCGATATCCTTGCATGAACGCATGCCGGAGCCGCAAACCATTCTCGAAGGCGCTGCTCGGCCGACGATTCAGCGTTGGACGATCATCCTTGTTCTGTCCGCGCTCGTTCTCGTCGCGAGCATTGCCGCGTGGACTCTTCGCAGGTGGTATGCGGGCGCCTCGATCCGCTGTTGGCCCGCCAGCGCCGAGCCGGGGGCCCGGCGATGGATCGTTGTGATCGGCAGCGACCACGGCTCGTTCTTCGCCGGGCTGTCCAATCACACGCCGGTCCGTGACTGGGCCGAATTCCAGCTCAACAGCCACGGCCCGCCGGGTTACAACCCTCACGCAAAGCACGCCGGGTTCGGCCTGATCTGGGATCCGAATTATCACACGATCTTCGTGCCAAGCTGGTTCACCGGCGTGACGTCAGCGCTATTAATCATGCACGCGGTAGGACAGCGAAAACGCCAGCGTCGAATCGGTTTCTGCCACCGCTGCGGCTACGACCTCCGAGCCTCACCTGACCGCTGCCCCGAATGCGGCGAAGCAGTGGTGACAGCGACCGCGGCGTGATTTGCATCAGCGGTCATTTTGATCGGGATCGTTCCACATTCTGGACATCGCTCAGGCGTGGCGCGGAGGTCGTAGCCGCATCTCGCACAATAGCCGGGCGCGAAGCTGCGCAAGCGTCTGCGATGGAGCCACAAAGCTGGGACGATGCACGTCAACGCCAAAACGAACCAGAGCGGGACACCGACAAACCAACCATTGAACCAAAATCGGCCGTCACCGCTGCCGATGCGAAATCCCGCGATCGCATAAATGCGTTTGTTGTAAGGGGCCTCCAATGCCATCTGCGAGTAGTCGCCGTAGTCGAAGCCCGTCGCAGGCCAATACAGCGAGTCGGCGCTAACGATCGTGAGCCTGCCCGGATGCAGGCGCACATCGATCTGATGTGTCGCCAAGCCTTGTTTGAACGAGTAGAAGACGATGTCATGCGCATGACGGCTGCGCATCCACAGCCCGCTCGTGGCCACGAATAGCACCAGCGATAGCACGGCGAAGATTGTGACCAGTCGGCGGCGCAGCAGCGGCCTCCTAAACCAGCGAAGTGATATCTTGGCAGACGACGCGGAAGCAGGATAATTCCATTCGCTGCACCGCACTCACGAGGGAACGAATGATCCACATCTCGCCGGTCGCGCTCGACGGCCATGGCGTTCGTTTGGAGCCGCTCTCGGCTGAACATCGCGATGGCCTAGCGGCGGCGGCGCAGGATGGGCGGTTGTGGGAGTTGTGGTTCACGGCCGTGCCGGGGCCGGATGAGGTGGACAAGTACATCGAGACTGCGCTGGCGGGTCAACAGGCGGGGCACATGTTGGCCTGGGCGGTGCGCGAGCTGGGCAGCGGGGTGATCGTCGGCAGCACGCGATATCACGACATTCACGCGGCCATCGACCGCGTCGAGATCGGCTACACCTGGTACGCCGGCTCGTGGCAGCGCAGCCACGTGAACACGGCGTGCAAGATCCTCCTGATGCAACACGCCTTCGAAAAGCTCGGCTGCGCCGTCGTCGGATTTCGCACGGACAACTTCAACTTCAAATCCCAACGCGCGATCGAATCACTCGGCGCGAAGAAGGATGGCGTCATCCGTCATCACTGGGCGCGGCGAGACGGAAGCGTTCGCGATTCCGTGATGTACAGCGTGCTGAAAACCGAATGGCCGGACGTGAAGCGGCATCTTGAGCTGCGACTGGCGCGACACGATGCGCCGGCGCGGGAAGCGTAATTCGCAGGCGCGCTACGACTTACCCCCTCGCACGGTACTCCGGGAGAGGGTTGGGGTGAGGGGCCTTCGCTTTAGCGAATGCTCTTCGGTCGTCGGAAGACGCGATTACGCGAAGACTCTCACCTCGGTCCTCTCCCAGAGTACTGGGCGAGGAGGTAATGCGAATGTTTGACGCCACCGCATCGCGGCGTTGCAATATCGAGCAGCCACACCAAAGAAAAGGAGATCGATATGTCTCTCGTCAAAAAGCTATCGCCGTTGTTCGCGTTTGCGTTGTTGCTGGTCGCGTCGCCCCTGGCCCGCGCCGCCGAGTGGGAATTTCCGCAGGACTGGTTCTGGCACAGTGACGACAAACAGCGCGTCCAGCATGAAGAGCTGATCGGCAAGCCGATGCCTGTGCTGGATCTGTCCGATTGGCACAACAAAACGCTGGCCGACGCCGATCTGAAAGGCAAGATCGTCATCGTGGATTTCTGGGCCACGTGGTGCGGGCCGTGCATCAAGTCGATCCCGCACAACAACGAGATGTACGCGAAGTACAAAGACCAGGGCGTCGAGCTCATCGGCATCTGCTCGAGCGGTCGCGGACAGGAAAAGTTCGACGACGTCGTGAAGGCCAAGAACATCCAGTATCCGGTCGCGCGCGACAAGAATCTAAAGATCGAAAAGGCGTGGCGTGCGATGTGGTATCCGACCTACGCCGTCGTCGATCGCAAAGGCAATGTGCGCGCGATCGGGCTGAAGCCGCAATACGTCGACAAGGTCGTCGAGAAGCTGTTGGCCGAAGGTAAGACGGCGGATGCGGGCGCGAACGATCGGTCGCCGAAATACGCTCGCGCATCGGGCGATCCTAAGACCGTGGAGATCGAATCCGGCTGGTACGAGGGTGATCCGCATCATCGCGCCAAAATGGACAAGCTGCAAAACAAACCGGCGCCGAAGCTCGTCCTCAAAGACTGGACGAACAGCAAAGAGATGAAGGCGGCGGACACCAAGGGCAAAGTCGTCCTGCTCGATTTCTGGGCGACCTGGTGCGGCCCGTGCATCGCGTCCATCCCGCACACGAACGAGCTGATGGAAAAGTACGGCGACAAGGGTCTGGTCATCATCGGCGTGTGCAACACGAAGGGCGCCGAAAAGATGTCGCAGACGGTCAATGAAAAGGGGATCAAATATCCCGTGGCCGCCGACGTGAACAACAAGACGGTCGAAGCGTTTGGCGTGAACGGATATCCCGATTACTACCTGATTGACCGCGCCGGCAACCTGCGCATTGCCGATTGCAAAAACGGCACCGTCGAGGCCGCGATCAAGGCCCTGCTCAGCGAAAACGCCCCAGAACCAACGGCGTCGGCGAAGTAACGAACGGAAAGAAAGAGTAATCGAACCACCAAGCCACCAAGAACACCAAGAAGACGAATTCAGAATTGGTATCTGAATTCTTGGTGTTCTCGGTGTCTTGGTGGTTAATCTTTTTCTGGTTTTCCTTGACAGTTTCGTGTCGTGCGCTTAATCCTTGAACATGGATCACCCGCCCGCCAAGGTCGTTGCTGACGCGATCACCTTCGATGATGTCCTGCTGATTCCCGCCCGCAGTGATTTTGTTCCTTCCGAAGCCGATTGCCATACCAAGCTCACGCGCGCGATTGAGATCAATGTTCCGCTGGTCAGCGCGCCGATGGATACGGTCACCGAATCGGCGCTGGCGATCGCGCTGGCGCAAGAGGGCGGGATTGGGATCATCCATAAAAACATGTCCGTCGAAAACCAGGCCCGCGAAGTCGAGAAGGTGAAGCGATCGGAAAACGGCGTGATTGTCGATCCGATCACGCTGCCGCCAACCGAGACGATCGGCAACGCTCGGCGGATCATGCGGGAATACAACGTCAGCGGGATACCGATCGTGGAGGGGAAGAGTTCAGAGGTCAGAGGTCAGAGTTCAGTCAGAAGCAAAGGAAATGGCAGCGCGCCCAGGCTTGTCGGAATCCTGACTCGTCGCGATCTGAAGTTTCAGGAGGATGACAACCGCCAGATCGGTGAGGTGATGACGAAGGAGAATCTTGTCACGGCGCCGGAAGAAACGACGCTCGATGAGGCCGAGCGAATTCTGTATCAATCGAAAGTCGAAAAGCTCCTGCTCGTCGATCGCGAGAACCGATTGGCGGGCCTGATCACGATGCGGGATATCGACAAGCTGCATCAGTTTCCCAATGCGTGCAAGGACAAGCGTGGAAGGCTACGTGTGGGCGCGGCAGTGGGCGTGAGCCTGGGCGATTTCTCACGCGTCGAAGCGCTAATCGCCGCCGACGTCGATGTGCTGGTCGTCGACACGGCGCACGGGCACAGCAAGAACGTCATCGAGACGGTGAAGCAGATCAAGAGCAAGTGGGACATCCAGGTGATCGCCGGCAACATCGCGACGGCCGAGGGCGCGAAGGATCTGATCGACGCGGGCGCCGATGGCGTGAAGGTCGGCATTGGTCCGGGTGCGATCTGCACGACTAGAATCATCAGCGGCGTGGGCGTGCCGCAGATCACGGCGATCATGAACGCGGTTTCCGTCGCGCAACAGGCAGGCGTTCCGATCATCGCGGATGGCGGGATTCGTCACAGCGGCGATATCACCAAAGCGATCGCGGCCGGGGCGCATTGCGTGATGATGGGCTCGCTGTTCGCCGGTCTGGATGAATCGCCGGGCGAAACGGTCATTCATCAAGGTCGGCGCTACAAAACCTATCGCGGCATGGGTAGCATGGGCGCGATGGTCCATGGTTCAAAAGACCGTTACGGCCAGGCGAATGTGAAGGATCGTGGCAAGCTCGTGCCCGAAGGTGTCGAAGGCCGCGTGCCGTATCGCGGACCGCTGGGCGATTTTGTCTACCAGCTCGTCGGCGGGCTTCGTGCGGGCATGGGATATTGCGGCACGAAGACGATCGAAGAGCTTCGCGAAAAGGCGAAGTTCGTGCGCGTCAGCCACGCGAGCATGACTGAGAGTCATCCGCACGACATCACGATCACGAAGGAGTCGCCGAATTACAGTCTCGATTTTGCCTCTGAAGGAAAGAACTGATGTTTGAAGTTCACCGATCTGAAGTTCACCCGTCGAAAGTTCGCAGCTGTAACGTTCACAGGGTCCGATATCTCGCGCTGGTTGGATTTGCGTTCCTCGTTTTCGCAGGCTGTGCCGATACGAATAAGAGCCAGCCGACGACTCGGCCGCTGACCGTGCGCGAGCGGCATGAGGCGGCGCTCAAGGATCCGTTCAACTACGGCGGCGAGACGGAAAACCTCGACGTCAGCGGCGGCGATACCAATACGCTGGACAAGAAAGCGTTGAAGCGCGATATCGATGCGGTCTTCAATCCAAACTAAACGCTCAAGAGTAGAACGGGCAGTACGAAACCTGGAAGGCTTCCGATGAATCTGAACAAGCGAAACGTGTGCGTAATGTCCGCAGTGCTGTGCGCGATGGCGGTTGGCGGATGTCAGCGGATTCACGACATTCCGCCAGATGCGCTGGATGACACGCCCATCCAAGTTGACCCTGCGATGGCGCGCCGAGAATGGGAAGAAACGCGCGCGACGTATCCAAACACCGGCATTCGCACAACGCCGACGTTGTATACATTCCAATCCCCCGACAATCGGCCGAATTATCAATATGCGTTGATTGAGCTGCCGCTGTTCATCACCAACGGCGTGTTGATTCCGTATCAGCTGTTCGCCGCGCCCGTATGGAAAGAGCGCGAATATCGCGCCGCGACGATCCCGCCGAGCTACAGCGCGATGCCGGTGTTGCCACCATCGAATGAGGCCGAAAGTGATTCGCCCACGCCATCCGAAGGCTCGGGGCAACCGATGCCCGCTCCGGCTGAGCGTCCCGCGGATCAACCCGCGCCTCGTTGAGAAAGCACTTGTCATCCTGAACGAAGTGAAGGATCTCGGGAACCCGGCGACGCTCGGAATCCGAGATCCTTCACTTCGTTCAGGATGACAGTCTCCAAACGACAGGACGCGCTTTCCGGTTTTTCCATGTAAACTATTGGGATGACCGCACCGCTCACGCGTCAACAGATTTGCGAACTCACCAGCCGCAAGCTTGCCGATGCGGCGCCGTCGCTTCATCAGATCCGCGCGACGCTCGGACTCGACGGCTTCGTTGATGAGATCATCGCTGTCGTCGACAAGCGTCACGCGCACGATCGGTTCGATTCCGTCCGCACGATCGACGAGCTCGCCCGCAAGATGGCGGCGGCTGCGGGACAAAGCAGCAATTATGAGCTGATCGTCAAGCACATGAAGCTCGGCGGGAACGGGCCGATCATGGCGAATGCGCTGGCGTATCTGGGGCTGGCGGTTTCGTACGTCGGCAATCTCGGGTTTCCGAACATCCATCCGGTGTTCGAAGATTTCGCCAGCCGCGCCCGCGTGATCAGCGTCGCCGAGCCGGCGCACACCGACGCGCTGGAATTCGACGACGGCAAACTGATGCTCGGCAAACTTTCGCCGCTGGGCGAGGTGAACTGGGACAACATCATCTCGCGCGTCGGTCGTGACCGGCTGAAAGAACTGTTCGACGGCGCTAAGCTCATCGGCATGGTCAACTGGACGATGCTCCCGCACATGAGCCGCATCTGGGCCAAGCTGCTGGACGAGATAATCCCGCACAGCGAACGCCACACGCGTAAGCTCTTCATCGACCTGGCCGACCCCGAGAAACGCACGCACGACGACATCCTCGATGCACTCAAACTGCTCACGCGGTTTCAGGATCAGGTGGACGTGATCCTCGGATTGAATCTGAAAGAGGCGACCGAGATCGCCGACGTTTTGGGGTTACCTGGTGTCAGCGAGCCCGAAGCCGCGATTGAGGAAAACGCTGTTGCGATTCGCGAAGAGTTGAACCTTGCGTGCGTGGTCATCCACCCGCGCCGGGCCGCGGCCGCCGCGACATCGGACGGGAAAAGCGCGAAGTTTGCCGGTCCGTTCGTGCGTGAGCCGAAGATCAGCACGGGCGCGGGCGATCACTTCAACGCCGGGTTTTGCGTCGGGCGCGTGCTGGGTTTCAGCCTGGAAGAAAGCCTCTGCGCCGGCGTGGGCGCCAGCGGCTACTACGTCCGCACCGCAACGAGTCCATACGCCACGCAGCTTGCCGAGATTGTCGCCGACCTTCCGGCGCCGCAGTAGATCCGATCCGTCCTTAGCGCGTTCCTAATAACTTACGAGCGCCTGCATTGGCGCAAAATTTTGCGCGCTCGCGCCGTTCCAAGCTCAAGCTAGTCTGCCCTCGTCGTTCGTTAAAGCCCGTCCATTTGGGGAAGGATCTTTCGTGCAAATCAACCGATTTTCGTGTGTTCTCGCGGCGTGCTCGTTGTCTATCTGCGCGACCATCGCGCGAGCGGAAGTGCTGGTGTACAACATCGTCCAAGGTCAAAGCTCGCTGACCGTCTCGGGAACCTTGGCGGGATCGACTTTAACGGGACAGACCGCCAGCAGCCTGAGCACCAGCTACAGCGGAACGATCACGGCGGACGTTACCGCCACGACCATCGCGTTCCCCGGCGGCAGCTTGATCAACGCCGCCAACGTGGGGA
>JACMJD010000570.1 GCA_014380825.1 Phycisphaerae bacterium
GAGAAGCAGTTCGCGTCGCTTGACGCCCTGAAGAATGCCGAAGTGCTGCAACCGTTCCTGAAGTGGATCCGCAATCAGAAGCCCAACCGGAGCTTCAGAACGGTCCAGGCAAACAACCACCCCAACCGCGGTCGTCGCCGTTAGTCGCTAACCCCGTCCATTCCCCCGTTTAGCCGGCTCGCTTGCGAGCCGTTCTTCCACGAAAAGTGTGCGCAAAAAAAAGCCGTCCCGGGCAAGGACGGCTTCGAATGGGGCTGGTGAAGAATTGTTCGGGTTGTGGGAGAGAACAACTCTTCACATCGGGGGAAGAATGGGCTAAATTTTGGCCGTCGCGTCTCGTGACACGCCGGATCTGATTTACACCATCACAACTCCGGTGCCGCGGTTATTATTTGACGAACGGATTTTTACATCGATTTTGGTCGATGCTGTAAACATTTGCCGTCTCTGAACTTGGCGAATTTTGCGATTAGTTTCGCCAGAGGATCGGCTGATTTTGCCGCGTCAGACTGGCCCGAATGTCGCGGTGTGTCGCGACAATGTCGCACTTGGTTGTGCGACGGAGGAAGCATCGCGTGCGCTTATTAGTTACCGGCGGGGCCGGGTTCATCGGATCGAATCTTGCCAAAAAGCTGCTCGCGGACGGCCATGAAACCGTCGCGGCGGACGACTTCTCCTCGGCCAGCTGGACCAACCTCACCGATTTCCGCGGCGACGTCTTCACGCTCGAACTCTTCAAAGACATCAAGCCGCTCCGCGCTCGCGGGCCGTTCGACGTGATCTTTCATCAGGCCTCGATCACCGACACGACCGTCGACGATCAGAAAAAGATGATGCAGAACAACGTCGAGGCGTTCCGCAACATTTTGGACCTGGCCGTCGAATGGAAATGCCGCGTTGTCTGGGCGAGCAGTTGTTCTATCTACGGCCAAGGCGCGGTGCCGATGAAGGAATCGCAACCGCCTGACCCGCTGAACGTGTACGCGTTCTCAAAGCTGGCGATGGAACGATTGGCGGACAAGTACCGCGCCCAACTCGCGCATCCGATCGTCGGCCTGCGGTATTCAAACGTTTACGGGCCGGGCGAAGCGCACAAGGGCAAGTTCTCCAGCATGATCCATCAGCTCGCCAAGCAGATGCGATCCGGCAAACGCCCGCGGATCTTCCGCGCGGGCGAGCAGAAGCGCGATTTCGTCTACATCGACGACATCGTGCAGGCCAACCTGCGCGGAATGCAATCGCGCACGAGCGGCAGCTTCAACGCCGGCGCCGGCGCGAGCTGGTCGTTCAACGAAGTGATCGCGCAACTCAATCGCGTGCTGGGGACGAAACTGCAGCCCGAGTTTTTTGAGAATCCGTACAGCTTCACGCAGGAGTGGACGCAAACCGATCTCACGGAATCGACGAGGCATCTTGGATACGTACCGCAGTTTGATCTCATAAAAGGGATGACCGCGTATCACGAGTCGGGGAAACTCGGAATCTAATCAAGAAGACGAACCACCAAGCGCACCAAGGGCACCAAGAATTCAACGGCTTGACTTCCTGGCGCTCGTGGTCGTTCACCTCGTTGTTTCACCAACTTTGAAACTTGTTCGGAATTTGTTTGGTAAAATGCGGACGCCATGAACGTCCGTGTGAAGTTGTCCATTCTGGCCGACGCGGCGAAGTATGACGCGTCCTGCGCATCGAGCGGATCGAAGCGCGCGAATGATGGTCAGGGTATCGGAAACACGACGAAAATCGGAATCTGTCACAGCTATACGCCTGACGGACGATGTGTCTCGCTGTTGAAGATTCTGCTGACGAACTACTGCATCTACGACTGCAAGTATTGCGTCAATCGCATCACCAGCGACACGCCCCGCGCGCGGTTCACGCCTGATGAAGTCGTTCGGCTCACCATCGAGTTCTACAAGCGGAACTACATTGAGGGCCTCTTCCTGTCCTCGGGCGTGATCCAATCGGTCGACTACACGATGGAGCAGTTGATCGCGGTGGCGCGTGCTCTGCGCGAGGTCGAACACTTCGGCGGCTACATCCATCTCAAAGCCGTTCCCGGCGCCTCGGCGAGCCTGCTTCAGCAGGCGGGTTCTTACGCAGATCGAATCAGCGCCAACATCGAACTTCCCACACAACACGACCTGGAAAAACTCGCACCGGAAAAGAATCGCCGGCAGATCGAGCGCACGATGAGCGAGCTGGGCGAGCGAATCCTCGAATCGAAAATCGAACGACACGCCCGCGCACACGCGCCGCGCTTCGCGCCGGCGGGCCAGAGCACGCAGATGATTGTCGGTGCGACGCCCACGCCCGATTCTGAAATCCTGACGACGGCGTCGCAACTGTACGACCGCCACAAACTGCGCCGCGTGTACTACTCCGCCTTCAGCCCGATCCCGCATGGAGACACGCGCCTGCCGCCGCAGGCGCCGCCGCTCGTGCGCGAGCATCGGCTGTATCAGGCGGACTGGTTAATGCGGTTTTACGATTTTAAGGTTGATGAGATCGCGCCCGCGACTTCTCCGAATCTTGACTTGACGATCGATCCGAAGCTCGCCTGGGCGTTGCAGCATCGCGAGTGGTTTCCGGTGGACGTGAACCGCGCCGCGCGGCACAAGTTGCTTCGCGTACCCGGCCTTGGCGTGCGGAATATCGATCGCATTCTGCGCATGCGGCGCGTGTACAAGATTCGGATCGACGACCTCGCGAAGCTCCGTATCTCGCTCAAGAAAGTTCGACCGTGGGTGATCGCCGCAGATCACAATCCGGAGGCGCTGCGGATCGATCGAGATGATCTGCGGTCGCGCGTCGTGCAGGCATCATCGCAGTTGGAATTGTTCGACACTGCAATCTCCGCGCGGAGCGGCGAGATCTAATTGTTGCCTGTTACAAGGTGAGTGATGCGTCAAATACGAATTCGACGACACTTCGACAGCTTTCGCAAAGCGGCGCGGTCGCTATTGTCGAACGGCGTCGCGCCTGATGATGTCGCTTGGATCGATTCCGATGAAGTCACATTACTGAGCGATGACTCGCTCGCATCGATTGCAGCGCCGATCATCGTCTCCTCGCAATTCTTCGCGGTCTGCCGTCTCGCATCCTGTCATCGCGATCGCGCACGCTGGCCGCTGATGTATCGGTTGCTCTGGCGGCTCTCGCACGGGGAGAAAAATCTCCTCGACATCGTCGTCGATGAAGACGTACACAACCTGCTGGCTATGGAAAAAGCGGTCCGTCGCGATCGGCACAAGATGACGGCGTTTGTACGGTTTCGTCGCGTCGAGCGCGACGGAGCGGAACATTTCATCGCCTGGCATCGGCCGGACCATTATATCGTCGAACTGACCGCGTCGTTCTTTCGGGATCGGTTTGCGACGATGAACTGGACGATTCTCACGCCGGATGATTCGGTCTCGTGGGATGGGCGTTCGCTTTGCTTCGCTCCCGGTGTCCCGGCCACGGCTGCGCCGCAGGGCGACGTGCTGGAAGAATTATGGGCAACGTACTATGCGTCCACATTCAATCCGGCCCGCATCAAACTCAAGGCGATGTGCAAGGAAATGCCCAGGAAACATTGGGCGACTATGCCGGAAACGAAACTGATTCCCGACCTGCTTCGCGATGCGCCGCGTCGCGTGGAGGAGATGGTGAAACGCAATTCGCGAACCGCATCAAAGGTTGAATCAAGTCAGCAGGTGCATGATTTCGTGCCGCTGGACAAATGTAAGACCACCGGAAGTGCCGACGATTTTCTGCCGGAGAAGTTGTCACTGCCGCAACTCCGCGAGGCCGCGAAATCTTGCAAGGGCTGCGATCTATACTGCAACGCCACACAAGTCGTCTTCGGCGAAGGTCCGGCCGGGGCGACCGTGATGTTCGTTGGCGAGCAACCGGGCGATCAGGAAGATCTGCAAGGCAAACCGTTCGTCGGACCGTCGGGACAATTGCTGAACGGCGTGCTTGAAGAAGTTGGCATCGACCGTCGCCACGACGTCTATGTGACGAACGCCGTCAAACATTTCAAATACGAACAGCGCGGCAAGCGACGTGTACATAGCACGCCGAATGCGAGGGAATCGGCAGCGTGTCGACCTTGGCTCGAAGCGGAAGTGCAGGTGGTCAAGCCGCAGGTCGTCGTCTGTCTGGGCGCGACCGCGGCAAAGTCATTGCTCGGTGCGGGGTTTCGCGTGACGAAGCAGCGGGGCGAGATGATCACGGATACGAAGTGGGCCCCGTTGGTCACCGCGACCTATCACCCATCCGCGATCCTGCGCCAACCGGACGAGGAATCGCGCAAGCGTGTGATCGGGGAGTTCAGGGACGATTTGGTCAAGGTCGCGAAACAGATCAAAGCCTTACGAGCGAAGGGGATCGACAAACGCGAAAGCTGGAGCGAGCACGCGGCGCGGTTCCCCGGCGCGTTCGGAATAGCGTGACCGAAGTATTGGTGTAGCTCGCGAGCTTGCTCGCGGTTCGGTCGTGCCGATAACCGCGAGCAACCGCGCGGGCTGCACGACGATTATCTACCTCAATTTCACCGTCGCAAGCGCCATCGCTGCGAGCATCGCACCGATTAACCAGAATCTCACCACCACCTGCGTTTCCGTCCATCCCTTTCGCTGGAAGTGATGATGCAGCGGCGCCATCAGGAAGATCCGCTTACCCACACCGTGCCGTCGTCGCGTGTATTTGAAGAAGGTGACTTGCAGCATCACGCTGACGGCTTCGATCACGAAGATCCCACCGACGAGGAACAGCATCAGCTCTTGTCGCACGACGATGGAGATGTAGCCGATCAATCCGCCGAGCGCGAGCGAGCCGGTGTCGCCCATGAACACGCGCGCGGGGTTGCAGTTGAACCAGAGGAAGCCGAGACACGCGCCGGTCATCGCGCCGGCAAGCACGGCCATTTGGTCCGCGGGAAGAACGGGCGGGAGCAGCAAGAATCGGGCGAGCTGCGGCGTGCCGATGATCAGGGCGAGCACGAGAAACACGAAGCTCACGAGCGCCATGCAGCCGGCGGCCAGTCCGTCTAAACCGTCGGTGAGGTTGACGGCGTTGCTAGCGCCAGTCATCACGATCGTGCCGATGATCACGAACAACGCGAGATTCAACTGCCAGTAGTAGTCCTTCACGAACGGAAAATAAAACTTCGTCGCGGCGTCAACGTTCTTTCCGTACCGATAGGTGAAGATCGACAGCACAACGCCGAGCCCGATCTGAAAGATCAGCTTCTCGAAGCTTGATAGCCCTTGTCGTCGCCCGGTCCGTCGTCGCGCGGCCGTCAGCTTCAGCCAATCATCTGCCGCGCCGACTGCGCCCAACAGTAATAGGCAGACGAGTGCCATCAAAACGTAGAAATTCTTCAGGTCGGCAAGCAGGATGGTCGTCGAAGCGATCGCAATGATGATCAGCAGGCCGCCCATCGTGGGCGTGCCTTTTTTGCCTTCCATCATCTTGTCGATGTCGACTTGGTCGAACTTCGCGCTGTCGCCAATTTTTTGTTTGCGAAGCCAGTCGATCACGCGCGAGCCGGAGATCAGGACGATCAGGAAACTGACGAGCACCGCCACCGTGGCTTGGAAGGTGGGGAACGTGAAGACGCGGAGGAAGCCGAGACCGTGGGCTTCGAGCCAGTTGGTTTCCAGGAGTTTGTGGATGAGGAGGTAGAGCATTCAGGATCTTCAGCGTCGCGACATCTGCGCGGGACATCCGGGCCTTCGCGAGTACGCTTAGACGCGGCGTTTAGCGCGCGGTCAATGTGATATCGGTCCCTGTTACGACGCGACGCGACGCAAACGTTGTGATTTTGCCGCCCGTGATTCGCTGATCGCCTGGGCGACTAATTCCAGACCGATTCCTCTCGACGCTTTCAGAAGGACCAAGTCACCATCGCGCAAGAATCCCGGGATGCTGGCGGCGGCGGATCTTGCATCCGGGAAGCGGCAGATCGCGCCGGTCGGCATGCCCATGCGCTCGGCGGATTCTGCGAGGATGGCCGCCTGCGCGCCCACGCAAGCGAGCAAATCCAGCTTGCATGTGGCCGCGAACTCGCCCAGCTCGCGGTGATATCGTTCGCTGGATTCGCCCAGCTCGCGCATGTCGCCCAGCACCGCCACGCGACGGCCACGCGTTTTCAGATTCGCGGTCGTCTCCAGCGCGGCCCGCATCGAATTCGGATTCGCGTTGTACGCATCGTTCAGCACGCTCACGCCGGCGACGCTCATCATCTGTAGCCGCATGTCCGGCCCGCGCGCGGTGGCGAGGGCATCCATGATCGCGTCGTCGTTCAAACCCAGCCGCCGCGCCACCGCGATCGCGGCGAGCGCATTCAGCGCCGCGTGACGACCGAGCATCGGGACGAAAATCTCGCGCTTGCTGTTGTTCAGGAAAAACCGCGTGCCGTTCTGATCGCAGCGCACATCGGATGCAAACAAATCGTTTGTGGTATCGAACCCAAACTTCAGAATCTTCCCGCTGTACGCACTCACCGCCGATACGAGCTCGGCATCGTCGCCATTGACCGCCAGCATCCCGCGCGGGCGCAGGCCGCGGATGATGCTGGCGTTTTCCTGGCGCACGCCGCGAAGATCGTCAAGAAACTCCAGGTGCTCGGCGCCGCAGTTTGTGATGACCGCGATATCCGGCGTGGCCATCTCAGTCAGGCGCTGGATTTCGCCGTGATGATTCGTGCCCATTTCCAGCACGAGATAGTCCGCATTCGGGTCGGCCGGCAGGATCGTCAGGGGTACGCCGATGTCGTTGTTGAAACTCTTGGGCGACATCGTGCCGCGCAAACTTGCTGACAAGACAGAGTTGATCAGGTACTTCGTCGTCGTCTTGCCGTTGCTTCCGGCCACGGCGATCACCTTGCACCGCATGTGCTTGCGGGCGAAGTTTGCGATCTTCCCCAGCGCGATCCGCGTGTCGGCCACCTTGATCAAGTGAAGGTTGGGCATCGCCTGCGCGGGAACATCCTGCACGATCGCAGCGATCGCGCCGCCTGCCGCAGCCTCGGGAATGAACGCATGTGCGTCGTACTTCTCACCCTTGAGGGCGACGAACACGCAGCCCGGTTGGAGCATTCGCGTGTCGGTGCAGACGTGCTGAACCGCGGGCGCGGTTTTCGGAATCGGCGCAAGCGCTCTGCCTCCGATCGCGTGTCGAATCTGCTCGAGGGTTGCTGGCTTCATTCATCTTCACTCCCTCTCCTGGTTCTCCGGGAGAGGGTGGGGGAGAAGGTCTTGGTTGTCATGCGCTCCCGCGCGCGAAGAAATCCGGTTCTTGCGAATACGCTCAGACACTGGCGTCCGCGCGCACCCGTCATTTACTGCGCTTCGACGCGCGCGCTAAGCACTCTTGTCGCTTCTTCCACATCGTCGAAATGATGCTTCTGCGTCCCAATGATCTGATAATTTTCGTGCCCTTTCCCGGCGATCAGCACCACATCGTTCGGTTCGGCATCGGTTAGCGCCTTTTCGATCGCGCTGCGTCGATCGGCGTCCACAAAAAGGCGGTTCGACTTTGCACTATCGGCAGGGAGGCCCGAAACGATTTCATCGATGATGGATTTGGGATTCTCGGTCCTTGGATTGTCCGAGGTGATGTAAATGACATCGCCGAACTTAGATGCGGTGCGAGCCATCCGCGGCCGCTTGGAGCGGTCCCGGTCGCCGCCGCATCCGAAGACGACGCGCAGACGACCTTTGGTCAGTGGCTTCAATGCACTCAGGACGTTCTCCAATGCATCGTCCGTGTGGGCATAATCCACTAA
>JACMJD010000571.1 GCA_014380825.1 Phycisphaerae bacterium
CATGTTCACCGTCGTGGCGGTGCCACCGGCATATTTGCCGGTGAGCACCTGCCCGTCCTTCAACTCGAGTACGTCGGCGAACCCCGTTGCGCCAATCGTGTTAACGATCGCGATTGCCAGCACAATTAAAATCGTTCTCATCGGAACTCCAGTTTGACGTTCGATTCAATTCACCTTGACCACCGCCGGCGGCTTCCACGTGCCGTCGCCCGGCGGAAGAATCGACGGCGGCGTGTCCTTTGGCCAATACAGACGCATGACCAAGTAGATCGGTCCGTCCGGCGCGGGAAGCCAACTACCGAGCTTGTCCGCACCGGGCGAATCTTTTTGAATGTAAAGCGTGACCGACCCGTCGGCGTTCTCTTTCATGCCCGGCAGCATCGGCGAGTTGATCAAGTAGCGGCCGATTGGGTTCTTGATCAGAAGCTGCGTCTTGCCGTCATACATCGTCACCGACCAGAACGAATTCACCGGCGGAAGCTCACCCCGGGGGAAGGTGATGGTGTAGTTGTGCTTGCCGCAATCGAGCGGCTCGCCGTTGGCGAGCGTTTTGGTCATCGGATACATCGCCTCGGCGGCGTCGTTGCCGTAGATGCCAGCCTTGGCGGCTGCGGCGCGCTTGAGCCAATCGCCATTGTAGAAATCACTGTCGCCGAAGAGCGATCCGACTTTCCAGCCGTTGATGTTCTTCTGCCCGGACTCCAGATACTGCTCGATCTTCGCACCGCCGGCCTTCATGCCTTCGACGACCGCTGCTTTCTGTTCCGGTGAGAGCGCAGCGAAGTCGAATCGCTTTCCCGGCTCAACGCCGAGGCGCGCCAGCTTCGCGCGGATCTCTTTCTCTGGCGGTCCGGCCGGGGCGAACTGCATCGCGAACGCGAGGTAGTCGAAGAATCCGGTCTTGGCCATCTCCGCGTTGATCTTGGGGAAGTCAACCGTTGACGCCGCCGTGGGCGCGGGCTGTTTCAGATACTGCGACAGCGGCTGAACTTTGTATTCCGCCTGAATCTTCACCACGTTCGGCATGTCTTGCGGATTGAAAAGTTGAGTGCGATACGCCACCGCCGAGAACTGCGTGCTGGAACGAAACACCTTCTTGATGCCAGCGGGCGTCTCGCCTTTCCAATCGGGGCCGACCACCATGTAATCGCCCGCTTCACCGGCGGTGGCGCGGCTGCCGAGGTAGCCGTAGTTGTAGGTGTTGCCGTCGCAAAGCATCACCGAATAGTAGCGCGGTTTCTCCACAGCCGGGACCGACAGCACGATCGGCTCAGCGCGCAGGTCCAGCCACAAGATGGAATACGGCGTGTCGCTGTTTGGCGTGACGACCGATGTGTCCTCATACGTGAAGACGCGTGCTTCATTGTGGATCTGATTGAACGGCGCCTTGTACTGTCCCGAGTTCTTGTCCACCGAATACTCGTACATCACCGCGTAGTTCATCACGATCGGCAGGCCGTAGATGAACCCTTCCTCGGCGATCAACTTCGCTTCGGCAGGCGTGACGTCGGCGGACTTCGCGCTGACGGGAACCGTCAGCGCGAATGCGAGCACGACGGCGATGAGATTGACCTGGATTGTAATTCTCATTTTGTTTTCTTTCGCTCGTTGATTGAACAGGTTCGTTTACTCCGCCTTCTTTAGCTTCGGTGCATCCCATTTTCCTTCCGTCGCCTCTTCCTTTGGCCAGTAAAGGCGCATGGCCATCACGAAGGGACCCTTGGGCGCGGGCAGCCAGTTGGCTTCCTTTTCCTTGCCGGGCGATTCGTTCTGGACGTGCAATGTCAGCCCGCCATCGGGGTCGCGCTGGAACTGCGGAAGCATCGGCGAGTTGAGCAGGTAGCGATTGATCGGATTCGCGACGAGCAGGCTTTGCGGCATTTCATACATGGTCAACGACCAGAACGCGTTGACCGGCGGGAGTTGGTCCGGCGCGAAGCGCAGCGTGTAATGGTTGGCGCCGCTCAGCTTCTGATTCGCGTCGTCCACCAGATACATTGGATACATCGCCTCCTGCTTCGAATTGCCGTAGATGCCCAGCACCGCGGCGGCCATGCGGTAGAGGTAGTTGTTCTTCAGGAACTCACGCGTCCCAAACACATCGCCGGACTTCACCTTTCCCGCAGCAAATTCTTTTTCCAGTTCCACGAAGTCAGTCCAGGCGTCGCCCATGCCTTGCTTGATCGCGGTCTGCACTTCCGGTGAGAGCTTTTTTGAGTCGAACGTCTTCCCCGCGCCGACACCGATCTTGGCGAAGCGCGCCATGAGCGCTGTTTCCGAAGGGTCTGTCGGGCAATACTGCAACACGAAGTCCAGGATGTTGAAGAACTCCGGCGAGGTCTTCTCCTCTGCTGGCGTGATCGGTTTAATGAAATCAATCGCCGGCGCGGCCGGCGGGGCGGGTTGACCAAGGAACGCCGACAGCGTCTGCGCCTTGTAGCCTTCCTGCACTTTCTTCACGTTGTCGAGATCAGCCGGGTTGAACAACTGCGTGCGGTAGACGGCGAAGACGAATTCCGTCTCGGCGCGGATCACCTTCTTCACGCCTTTGGGCGTCTCGCCTTTCCAGTTCGGGCCAGCGATCGCGAAGCTGCCGGCCTCGTTGCCGGTGGCGCGGCTGCCGATGTAATCGAAGTTGAAGGTGTAGGCGTCTATCAGCTGGATGCTGTAGTAGCGCCCCTTCTCGACCGCCGGCACGGTGAGCACGACCGGCTCGGCGCGCAAGTCCATTCCGACGAACGAATACGGCGTGTCGGAGTTGGGCGTCTGAATCGCCTTGTCCTCCGGCGTGTACACGCGCGGCGTGTTCTTGATCTGATTCCACGGCGCCTTGAATTCGGGGTTACTACGATCCACGAAATACGTGTGCTGGATGCGATAGTTATCCACCAGCGGGAAGCCGTAGATGTAAGCTTCCTTGGCGATCGCGCGCGCCTCGGCGGGCATAAGGTCCGCCGCATCGGATTGCCCGGCGCCATAATCAATGAGGGCGAGTGCCAGCAACGTCGGAAGAATGAATGGGCAAATCTGCAATCTCATTTGTGATCCCTCTCAAGGAACGATGCTGTTGATTCCGGCGCGCAACATGACAGTTCCGGAAAATTGGAAGATTGAAGTTTTTTTTCGCGATTGGCCGCACGGAAATGGGGTTGCGCGTTCTTGCGCTGCGCGCCGCGAGCGCGCGGCGCGCAACGTGCCCAGTAGTAGAGGAGAGACGTCGCGCGGCGGCCGCTCTTTGACATTCGGATAAGTGCCCGCGGATCGAGTTCCCGAAAATTCCCGAAGATTCCCGATCGGCGCAGATCGTCTCACGTGCCGTTCGTGGCCGGATAAGGAGTTAGCAATCCTGGTCTCAACGAGATCGGGAATCGGTGGGCGCGTGCGAACCTGGGCGGGTTGGCTCGTCGTGCTGTCGGCCTCTGCGGCAGTCATCGTTCGCTCATTTCGGGAACAGCAACGCGTTGCCGCGCGGCGTCTACCGTTAGAACCAGCGATGCGTGATGCTGATCCACGGGCCGTGCATGGTCATGTCCCACTTGAAGTCGTCCTGGTCGTAGTCCCAGCTAGTGGCGCGATAGCCCACGCTCAGCGCCCAGGATTCGGCGAAGTGCCAGTCAAGGTAAGTGCCGACGCTCCAGGTGAGATCTGATCCGACCCCGAACCCGCCGATGAGCGCACCGGTTCGCCAATCCAGTTCTTTGGTCAGCCCGAGCACCACGCGTCCGCCGACGTACGGATCGACCCACGTTTTGCTCTTGTCGGCGGTCTCGCCGAGGTTCGGGTTGAGCTCGAGCTTCATGTATGTGATCTGCGCACCGACGGCAGGCGTGAGTGTCAGCGGCATGCCGCCGACTTCAGTGCGGAGCACCGTGTATCCGACGGAGAAGTCGAAGACGCCCATCCACATGTCGATATCGCCGCCGCGACCGTCGTCGAATGTCTTGTCGTCTTCGAGCTTGGAGTAGTTGCCGATGAACGAGAAAACCCAGTCGCCTTTCTGCACTTCGACGCCGGGATTCAGCGAGAAGGCGGTCTTGTCGATCAGGTCGCCGAAGTCGACGTTCACATCGCTTTCGACATTGCCGACACCGACCTTGCCGTCGAGCGACATCGCCCAGATGCCGAACGTGGTGTTCAAGTGCCAGGCATCGTCCGGCGGCGGGGCGGCGAACGAAGGGGCAACGAACGAGCACATCAGCACGGTCGACAACGCCGCGACCATACGAATGAACCATGGCCGGTCAGTCAGATTGCCCTGCATCGGGTACATCCTTTCGAAGGAATTGAAGAGGTTCGGTTCAGGAGCGGGGAGCGTATGAAGCTGCTTGCATTGTGCCTATTGGACCTTGGTCCTACCGCAGCACGACGGATTTGGAGAAAACTTGACGCTCCAAACCCCCAAGCTAGATTAAGAACCTCAACCGCAGGGGTAAAACCGGCCGAGGAGTGGAAACCCATGAGTAACTCCGAGCCAGCCAACCGTGCGACGCTTCCAGCCAAACCCCAACCACTAATCGACGCGCCCGCGATCGTGTTCGTCGTGGACGATGATCGGTCGGTCTGCGCGTCAGTCCGGCGGCTGCTGCTTTCGGCCGGTTATCACGTGCGCGCGTTCTCCAGAACTAAGCAGCTCTTCGGGCACGGCCGACCGGTCGGCCCGTGCTGTCTGATTCTGGATGTGCAGTTGGCGGACGAAAACGGGTTGACCTTCCAGGACGATCTGGCCAGGGCGGGAATTTCGGTTCCGATCATTTTTTTGAGCGGCCATGCAGACGTGCCCATGAGCGTGCGGGCGATGAAATCCGGTGCTGCGGATTTCATGACAAAGCCGTTCGACGCCAAGCAGATGCTTCGCGCCGTCGACCGCGCGCTCGCCGAAGACAGCCGTGCTTTGTTGGTCGCTCGCCAAGTCTCCGAATTGAAGCGCCGGCTCGATGATCTCACACCGCGTGAGCGCGAAGTTTTCGCGGCGGTCACCAGCGGCATGCTCAACAAGGAGATCGCGGTTGATCTGCAAGTCGCCGAGAAGACCATCAAGGTGCACCGCGGCCGAGTGATGGAAAAGATGCAAGCCATCGCGCTGGCCGAGCTCGTGCGAATGGCAGACACCCTTCAGATCCGCTACGAACGCAATGAGCCAGCACCGCAGAGTTCGTGAGACCAAAGTCCAATAGGCGTGGCGGGTTTCGCTGGCGAAACTGCACATCGTCATACGCAGCGTTCCGATCATTTGAGGACAAACACTCTGGCACCGCGCGACGGACGCCGCGCTTTGCATCCGTTCGACGAAAGATCGCGGCATGGGCATGCGCGCCGGCACAGTGATGGTGGTGGACGACGACGAGTCGGTGCGCACGTCGCTCGCCAGATTGCTCAAGTCGGCTGGCATGTCATTCGAGTTGTTCGCGTCCGCCGAAGAGTTCGTCGCACAGCATGCAATCGACTCGGCGGGCTGCGTGATCATCGACGTGCAGTTGCCCGGCATTTGCGGCTTGGAACTTCAGGCGATGTGCGCGCAGGCGCATCCCGCCACGCCGATCATCATGATCACCGCCTTCCGCGACCCCAACGCCGAAGAACAAGCGCTGGCGGCGGGCGCCGTAGAGTTTTTCCACAAGCCGTTTGACGCCGGCGCGCTGATCGAGGCGGTGACCGAAGCGATCGAACATCAGCAGTGACGTTGACAACCACGCGAGCGGCATCGAGCAGGCGTTTCGCTTCAGCGAGAGCCGGCGCCTTCAGGCTCGTTTCAATCTGCCGATCATGTTCAGCGACAAGGCGAGTTGGGACGACCCGGGCAGGTCGAGGTGCGGATCGGGTTCTGCATTTGACGCCCCGCCGCCTGCCGTGACTCAAATCCGCTCGAAGTATCGCACGCGTTCCCAATCCGTCACCGATGCGTTGAAGGCCTTAACTTCATGCCGCGCGGTTTGGACGTAGAACGCGACGACGTCTTCGCCGAAGGCGCGTTTCGCGAACGCGCTGGAATCGAGAACGTTGGCAGCCTCATCCAAAGAACCGGGAAGGGCGGCCAGTTTCGTGTCGATATACGCGTTGCCTTCGTACGCGTCGCCGCAGTCGAGGTTTTCTTCGACGCCGGCCAGGCCGGCGGCGATCATTGCGGCGAAGGCTAGGTACGGATTCGCGTCGCCGCCGGGCATGCGGTTTTCGATTCGAAGGGATTCGTCGTGCCCGACCACGCGAAATCCCGTCGTGCGATTGTCGACGGCCCAGGCCATTTTCGTCGGCGCCCAACTGCCGGATTGATAACGCTTGTATGCGTTTATCGTCGGCGCGAAGAAGTACGACAGCTCGCGCGAGTAGCGCATCAATCCGCCGAGAAATTGGCGGAAGTATTGTGATGGTTGCTTGGCGCTCGCCTCCCAGAACAGGTTTTCATCGCCTCGCCAGATGCTGATGTGGATGTGGCAACTGTTGCCGGCATCTTCGGTGAAAATCTTCGGCATGAAGCTTACGGATTTGCCGTTCAGCTCGGCGATCTCCTTCGCGCCTTGCTTGAACACGCAGTGCCCATCCGCCATTGGAAGTGGTCGCGCGTATTCGAAGTTCACTTCGTGCTGTCCCTTGCCCCATTCGCCCTTGGTCGATTCGACGCCCACGCCGGCGATCGGCATTTGCCGGCGAAGCGCGTGCATGATCGGCTCATCGCGCGTCGTCTGCATCGTGTGGTAGTCGATCCGATAATCGCTCGACGGCGCAAGCCCGCTATATCGCGTGGCGAACGCGTCTTGAAACGTGGTGTTGAACAGGAAAAATTCCAGCTCGCTGGCGATGTTGCACGTGAGACCTTGCGCCGCCAATCGATCGACCTGTCGTCGCAACACCGAGCGCGGCGCTTCGTTCACGATCGTGCCGTCGTCGTACTGAAGATCGCAAACCACGAGCGCGGAACTCTTCTGCCACGGCAGCGGCCGAAGCGTCGACAGGTCCGGCTTCATCGCGAAATCGCCGAAGCCACGATCCCAACTGGCCAGCGTGAAGCCTTCGAGCGGGTCCATTTCCATGTTGACGGTGAGCAAATAGTTGCACCCGTGTGTGCCGGTTTCGGCGCAGTGATCGAGAAAAAACTGCCCGTTCAGTCGCTTCCCCACGAGTCGGCCGTGCGTGTCGGGGAAGACGGTTAGGACTGTGTCGATCTCGCCGTCGCGCACCTTCGCGCGAAGCGTTTGGAGATCGAGCGTGGGCGCGCCGGGCCGTGTGGAGTCGTCCGCCATGGTCGACGCTCAGCATACCGGACTCCGCCGCGCAGCGGAGCGATCGAAAAATGGACATAAAGTTTGCCGATTGGAAATCACGGGTTCGGCAACAGCGCATCGTCCTCCTCTTCGCTGAAGACTCGCAGGTGCGAGTCGCGCGTGTCCGGCGTGACCGGCACGCCGTCGACCACTTCGGCGCCGCCTTCGCCGGGGTGGATGCCGTTGTCGTCGAAGTATTGGTTGTGATGGTAGATGTTCGGATCGCGCTGATCCTGGATCGCCTTGGTCTTCGAGAACTCGGCGTGCTGATCGGTCCAGAGCAGGCACATGCCTTCGCCGGCCCAGTTTCCCGAGAACGATCGACGGCGACCGTAATCCGCGCGATCGCCGAGATAAACGCGTGGCGCGAATCGTCGGCCGGATCGTTTGCGCTCGTGATCGTAGGCGAACGAACAGTGCCAGCGCACCCGCTCGATGTTGGATGCATCAATCGTCGCCGGCGAATCGGTCGTGATCTCCGCGCCGTCGATCTCGATCAGGATCGGCCAACCCTCAGCGTTGAATTGGGTCGCCGCCGTGTCTTCGGTGTTCGGATTGATGAACAGCTTTGGCGGCAACTTGTACCGACCAGCCAGCAGCGCCAACCCACCGAGCGCTCGGCCATCCTCGTTGGCGTCCGACAGATTTGTCGGATGGGCCCCTTTGAACTCAACCGCGTAATTCGCCACCGCCTGCCCGATCTGCTGAAGATGGGCGAGCGTAACGGTTCGGTTCGCCTGACGACGCGCGCGATGCAGCGTCGGCAGGAGTATTCCGATCAACACCGCGATGATGCCAATGACGACCAATAGTTCGACAAGCGTGAACGCTGCGCGTCCGCGTTTGCTCACTACAGGCAGTTCGACCAATGTGAACGCGCAGCTTGCGCGCAAGCGATTGCGAAGCATGAAGCACCTCGTGCAGAGGAGATTTACAGATCTGATTTGGAAGCCGGTAAAACGAGCGCTACCGGCAGGCAGGCGGGCCGCGACAATCGATGCGCGCGGGGAGGCGAGTGGGAACGTAGACCGGCGCCAGTTGCGTCAGGAATGCGACAAACAGCCCAGCACAGATGAGCATCGCAACGGTCCACGGCGCAACGAGCGGCTGATGCAGTTGCGCGTGGACGGAACAGTTCGAATCGTCATGAACTGGCTCGTGGTCACGCTCGGGTTGGTCCGGGTGCGAAAGGCTCGCGTCTTCACGGGCGTGCTGGGCGTTATGCAGGTACTCGGCCGCGCCTGATCCCAGGGCGAGAAACCAAATCGCAGCGACGATGACGATTGCGCGCTTCACGGCTGGGTCGATCGTGACATCCAAGGGCGGCAGCGTCAAGCAATGACATAGCGAGAAGGAATCGGAAATTAAGTGAGTCCGTGCGATCATGCTGAGGTACTCCGAAGCATCTGGCTCGCTTGCACGATTCGGCCAGATCCCTCGGAGTGCCCCAGGGTGACGGGCCCGCGTTTTCATCGCTCATCGGCTTCCCAGGACACACGCTCAGCCGGCGATGTAGACGTTTTTCAGCTCCGTGTAGCCTTCCATCGCGGCGATGCCCAGGTCGCGACCCTGGCCGCTTTGTTTGAAGCCGCCGAAGGGGGCTTCTACGTGGACGCTCGAGTTGGAGTTGATGCTCAGGACGCCGGACTCCACGCATTTGGCGACGCGCAGGGCGCGGGCGAGGTCGCGCGTCCAGATCGAGCCGCTTAGGCCGTACGGGCTCGCGTTCACCTCGCGCAGCATTTGTTCTTCATCCTCGAACGGGCGGATGCAGACGACCGGGCCGAAGACTTCGTCGGTCCAGATTTGGTCGGAGGTCTCGCAATCCAGCACGACGGTTGGCGCGAAGAAGTAGCCGCGATCCCGCGCTGGATGGTCTTCGCAAACGATCCTTCGGCCTTGGCTTTTCGCGCGATCGACGAATGCCTGCACGCTCGTTCGCTGTTTGTAGGACACGAGCGGACCGACTTGGGTCTTTTCGTCGGCGGGGTCACCGACGACGATCGCATGCGTGGCGGCGACGAAGCGTTCGACGAATTCGTCGAAGACTTTTCGCTCGACGAACACCCGGCTCCGCGCGCAACAGTCCTGGCCGGCGTTGGCGAAGACGCTCATGGGGGATTTCGTCGCGGCTGTTGCGAGGTCAGCGTCGGCGAAAATGATGGCGGGGGATTTGCCGCCGAGTTCGAGTGAGACGCGTTTGACGTCGCGCGCGGCCAATTGCATGATCCGCGAGCCGACAGAGGTAGAGCCGGTGAAGGAGATTTTTCGCACGAGGGGGTGGGTGACGATGGTCTCGCCTATTGATGCGCCGGGACCGGTGAGGATCTGAAGACACCCGGCCGGTAAACCGGCCTCGCCAGTTAGTTCGGCGAGGCGTAGTGCTGAAAGAGGGGAGGGTTGCGCGGGTTTTAGGATCACCGTGTTGCCTGTCGCAAGCGCCGGGGCGAGTTTCCAGCACGTGATGGGGA
>JACMJD010000572.1 GCA_014380825.1 Phycisphaerae bacterium
GCCCAGCCGACGTGCATCCAGCCCGCGATGCGCAGGATCAACAAGGCGAATGCGAACGCCAGGATCGCCTGGCCGACCATGTTCAGGCGATTCCACATCGGTCCGTGCGGCATCTTGTGGCGATGCTGATCGCCCAGCGTCTCGGCCATCGCGCCGCAGGAGCAGATCCAGCCGCAGTACACGCCTTTGCCGTAGCGGTAGATCAGCAGCGGGATCAACACGAAGGTTTGCAGGAAGCAGATGATCAGCCAGAAAAACATCGGATGATCGCTGAACACGTTCTGCACCAGCAACGGCCAGGCGAGGATGAAGCCGTACGCGCGCCAGTATTCGCGACCGTGACCGTAAGTGACGATGGGAAACAGTTGATCTGCGATCCACTTGCTAGCCCCGCCGTCGAAGAACCCGTGATGGCCCAGCAGCGGCAGCACGATTTCTGGCAGGATGAACAGCGGGATAATCTGAATCAGCATCAGGCTCAGCGTCTGCTTCGTGACGTACGGCGTTTTGCGACGACGGATTCGCCTAATGCCGAAGACGGTGATCAGCGTCGTATACGCAAGCGTGTAGTAAAAGCTTCGGCTGCTGGCGCTGATCGCGAGCGTGCCGAGCAGCGTCTTCGGATCCTTTCCGAGATTCGCCAGGCGCGACGGATCCGGATCAAGCCACTTCGGGAACGGCACGCCGATGACGTTGCCCGGCCAGATGTATTGCGACTTCCAGTGGTAGACCCACAGACAAAGCAGGAAGAACGCCGCCAGCGTGAGCCACCACTTGGCGTTGCGTTCGCCGCGGATGGGAATTCCGCTGCGGCGGAAAAACTCCAGCGGCGCCTCGCGGCCGATCATCGTGAACACTGTTTGGTTCGGAATCTCGTGCGATGCGCCGTTCGCGTCGATAAT
Source organism: Phycisphaerae bacterium (assembly GCA_014380825.1). The sequence continues at coordinate 903 of JACMJD010000572.1, forward strand.
CGTCACATCGCTCTCGCGAATCTCCTTCACCCGGCTGCCGAGCATCAGGTTGATCGACCCGGCCTTGCGATACGAACCCATGTAATCGCCCATGGCCGTGGTGACGCGCTCGCTGTGCGGCCGCTCGACCTGCACATCCGCCATCGGGTCGGCCATCAGCTTGTTGAGCTTGTCGACGTTATCCGGCTTGGGCCGGCTGAATTCGGGCTTGCGATAGCTGAGCGTAACGCGCCCGCCACACTCGGCGATGGCGATTGATGTCTCCAGCGCGCTGTCGCCGCCGCCAACCACCAGCACATTCTTGTCAGCGTATTCCTTCGGATCGTGCAGGCGGTTAAAGACTTTGCCCTGATCTTCGCCCGGCACATTGAGCTTGCGGAAATTACCGCTGCGGCCGATGCCGATGATTACGTTCTTCGCGCGCATGCTCGGTTGATCGGCAATGGCGACTTCCAGCACGTCGCCAGCGCGAACGATTTTCTCCGCCCGCGCCATCTTCGGCTTGATGTCGCGCGTCTGCTCTCGGATCTCATTGACCAGCGGCTCCTTCACCTGCGCGCGGAATTGCAAATCGCCGGCGGGAACCATGTCGGTCGGATACGTGTAGATCGGCTTGGCTTTGGGGAAATTGACGATCGTGCTGAATGGCTCGGAGGCTTCGAGGATTTCGAAGTGCAGGTTGTTCTTCTTCGCTTCAAGCGCTGCGGACATTCCCGAGACACCGGCGCCGATGATGACCAGATCGAGCAAGTCTCCACGATCTTGCGATCGTGGCTGCGATGAATTCTTCGTCTCCGCGACGATTCGCTGGACGACGCGTGCGCCCGAGTCCGCGGAAAATTTGAGCAGCGGGATGCCGGTGAGATCACCGACGACGAATACGCCTGGGATGCGGGTGGAATAATCCTGGCGCACGTCAGGCAAGCGCTCGACAACACCTGCTGGCCACCTCGTGTGGAGCCAGCGCATGTAGCGCGCGAGGGGATTAACGGACGCGCGCGTCATCCGCGGCGTGGCGTGCTCGACGACGGGTTGATCGGTCGCGTGCATCAATTTATTGACAACGCCATTCGAGGCCGATGTACTGACATCATGGATGCCGTCATCGCCGCGCCGGTTACATCATGCGCGCCGATGCGCCCGTGGCGAATCTGGCTCGTCGCGACGCTTGCCGGCGTGCTCATTGTCGGACATCTCTTCGATATCGTCACGCAGGTCGAACACTGGCCGTTCTCGTTTTACCCGATGTATGGCCGGGTTCAGAAAAAAACGCGCCTTCAAGTGCTCTCGCTCTACGGCGTGATGCAGCAGGGAAAACGAGCGAAAGGCGAGCGGATCACGTCGTCCGCATTCGTCCCACAATTGGGCGAAGCCAGATTACGAAACATCCTGATCGCCTCCTGGGGACGCGACGGCAGCCTGCCCCGAGCCAAACGCGACACGGCCGCCATCCTGCGCGATTACCTGAAGCTCTACGAGTCCCGCCGCCTCGCTGGATTGCACGATGGCAAACCGATGATCGAAGCACAATTAGTTCAGATCACGTGGGTGGTGAAAGGCGACAACACGAGCAAGCGGGCACGCAGCGTGGTCGCATTAATCGGTGTGCGAGCTGACGGAAGAGTAATCGATTATCGAAAGACGGCTCCCACGACCGGCGCTTCGGGCGAGCAAGACAAAGACGAGGTTGATGGTGAATAACCGCGTCTTGCGTTTCTTCTTCGCGCCATCGTCCCCAACCACGCTCGGCTTCTGCCGCCTGGTGTTTTTCGCGCTGATGCTGTGGTTCTTCGGCACGCGCGATTACAGCACCTGGGGCGATCTGCCCGAGTCGATGCAGAACAATCGCATCTGGCTCTTCCGCCTACTGCACTTGCCGATCGCATCGACCAAGACGCTGGCGATCCTCGAATTTATCTGGAAGGCGACGCTGTTCACCAGCTTCATCGGGATGTTCACGCGCGTCAGCATGCTGACCGCGGCGATCACCGGTTTGTACATCGTCGGCGTGCCGAACAACTTCGGGAAGACGGGGCACGGCGAAGGAATTTTGATCATCACGACGTTTATCCTGGCGCTCTCGCGCGCGGGCGATGCGTGGTCGATCGATTCGCTCAGGCGCGCGTATGCAGCGCGAGATCCGCATGCCGCTAAACCGACAAGCGGCGAATACACCTGGCCGATCAGGATGGTGTGGCTGTTGATGTCGCTGATCTTTCTGGGCGCGGGCATCACCAAGCTGCGCTGGTCGGGATTGGATTGGATCACCACCGACAATCTCTCGACCACCATTCTCCAGCATTACTACGGCGTAGCCTCTCCGCCCACGGACTTAGGGCTGTGGGTCGCACAGCACAAGACGCTTTGCAAAATCATCGCGGGCATGACGATCCTGATCGAGCTGGCATTTCCGCTGGCGATGTTCAGCCGCCCCGCGCGCTGGACGCTCGTGCCGGCCATGTTCGCGGCGCAGGTCGGTATCTACCTGATGATGGGCGTGAATTTCACGCAGTTCATGTTCGTGTATTTGTTCTGGGTTCCGTGGGATCGGATCGCCGCGCTACTTAGCGGAGTTGCACAGCAACGCGGACGCTACGCCATGCTTTACGACGGAAGTTGCGGGCTGTGTAAGAGCGTCGCTTCGGTTGTCGTGCGATTGGACTTGCTCGGACGAATCGAACCGATGGATGTGCTGCACGACTGGAATCGTGTTCACGAGCGCTTCCCGTTCCTCGACCAGCAGAAATGCCTCACCGACATGCACGTGATCCTGCCGGACGGCACTTCGGTGAGTCGCTTCGTCGCGTACCGCAATCTCGCCTGGGCGATCCCCGCGGCGTGGATCATCCTGCCGCTGCTGTATATTCCGGGCGTGCCGGAGATCGGGGATCGGATCTATCAGTACGTCGCGACGCATCGGCATGATGCCGGATGTGAAGTGCCGAATCAGTAGCACAGGCCGGCGTGGCATGGGGGGCGCGCCCCGGGAATAGGGGGGTTTGCCGCGCGCGCGGGCGGGACGCCCCCCCCACGCCAGGCCATTAGAA
>JACMJD010000573.1 GCA_014380825.1 Phycisphaerae bacterium
GCGCGGCGCTGATCTCCGGGCAAGACGTCGACGGCACCGGATCGCGCATCGAAATCCACCTCCAGCCCGGCGTGATGGACCCCGTCGCCAGCTCCACCGAAATGGCGTTGCGTGACGCAGGCCTGCCCGCAAAGCAAGTGCGGACTGGTCGCGCCTTCGTGATGAAGAATTCCGTGGATCGCGAGCAGCTCAAGACGATCGCCAGCCGCATCCTCGCGAATGGCGTGATCGAATCGATTCACTTCGCCCCGTATGTGCCGAAGGAATTCGAATCGCCGCACGAGCAGCCGTTCAAGCTGCGTCATGTTCCACTCGTTAAATTATCCGAACAGGAACTGACCAAGCTCAGCCGCGAAGGGCACCTGTTTCTGTCCCTGGTCGAGATGCAGGCGATCCAGAAACATTTCCACTCGCTCGAACGGGAACCGACCGACATCGAGCTCGAGACGATCGCGCAAACCTGGAGCGAGCATTGCGTTCACAAGACGCTCAAGAGCGCCGTCGACGTGCGCGATGAATCGGGAAAATTGATTCGTCGCTACGACAACCTCATCAAGGAAACGATCTTCAACAGCACGGTCGAGTTGATGAATCGCCGCGCGGACAACTTCTGTCTGTCTGTTTTCAAAGACAACGCCGGCGTGATTGCGTTCGACGAAGACGACGCGGTCTGCTTCAAAGTCGAAACCCACAACCATCCCAGCGCCATCGAACCGTATGGTGGCGCCGCAACCGGAATCGGTGGATGCATCCGCGACGTGATGGGAACCGGTTTGAGCGCGCGACCGATCGCAAACACCGACGTGTTCTGCGTCGCATATCCCGATAGCCGCGACCCAACGGGTCGCGCGTCTTCGCTCCCCAAAAACGTCATCCATCCGAAGCGCATCTTGCAGCAAGTGGTGGCCGGTGTCCGCGACTACGGAAACCGCATGGGGATTCCCACGGTCAACGGCGCCGTTTACTTCGACGACCGCTACGTCGGCAACCCTTTGGTTTTCTGCGGGTGCGTCGGTCTGATCCCGCGCGACAAGATCGCCAAGCGCGTTGACGCGGGTGACGCGATCGTGCTGATGGGAGGCAGAACCGGACGCGACGGAATTCACGGCGCGACGTTCAGCAGCGCCGAGCTCACCGACACGCACGCCGATGAATTCAGCCACGCCGTGCAGATCGGCAATGCGATCACGCAGAAGAAGATGCTGGATGTAATCCTGCAAGCCCGCGATCGCGACCTGTTCTCCGCCATCACCGACTGCGGCGCCGGCGGCCTGTCCAGCGCGATCGGCGAGATGGGCGAAACAACCGGCGCGACCGTCGAGCTCGACAAAGTCCCGCTGAAATACGCGGGCCTGCGTTACGACGAGATCTGGATCAGCGAAGCGCAGGAGCGCATGGTGATGTCGGTCCCGCAGGAACACGTTGCCGAAATCCTGAAGCTGGCGTTTGGCGAAGACGTCGAAGCGACTGTGATCGGAACGTTCGGCACCGAGAACGAAGAACTGATCCTCAACTATCGCAATACCGAAGTCGGACGATTGTCGATGGAGTTTTTGCACTCGGGTCTCCCGATGCCGACGCGCAGCGCGACAGTGCGTGGCGTGGGCGTCCCGCCCGCGCACACGCGGCCAGAGCCGCAAAAGCACGGGCGAGACGCCCATGCCACGTCTTGGTTTCGCGACCGTCTTCTACAAGCCCTCGCCCATCCAAACATCGCCTCCAAGCACTGGATCATCCGACAATACGATCACGAAGTTCAAGGCGGCAGCGTCGTGAAACCGCTGGTCGGCCCGCTGCAAATCGGTCCATCGGATGCTTCGGTCGTCCGACCAAAACTGAATTCGCAAAAAGGGGTCGCCCTCGCTTGCGGCTTAGCGCCGCACATCGAAGACCCCTACGCAATGACCATCGCCAGCATCGACGAATCAGTTCGCAACGCCGTGTGCGTCGGCGCGCACCCCGATCGCATCGCGATTCTCGACAACTTCTGCTGGCCCAGCGTCGACACCGACCAATCGATGGGTGATCTCGTTCGCGCCTGCGAAGCATGCCGCGATGCGGCGCTGGCGTACGGAATCCCGTTTATCTCCGGCAAAGATTCGCTCAACAATCAGTTCACCGACACCGCGACGGGAAAGGTGATCCGCATTCCCAACACGCTACTGATCAGCGCGATCGGCGTGATCGACGACGTGCGCCAATGCGTCACGATGGACCTGAAAGGCCGCACGAATCGCGTGGTGATGATCGCCGCCCGCGATCCGGATGATCTGAATTCACTCGCCGCCACGCACAGAGCCGTCGCCGAAATCATCGGCGGAGGAACAGTGCTGTCCGCCCACGACCTGTCCGACGGCGGCCTGTTCGTCGCCGCCGCGGAGATGTGCATCGCATCGGGTAAAGGACTGATTGTCGGCGCAGAACAATTGATGACCGGCGACGCATTCACGGAGCGACCGGGGCGCTATCTGCTGGAGCTGTCCGATCCGACGAGCGTCGAAGATCTAAGATCGCGCGTGGCGCCGCACGCCGAGGTCACCGAAATAGGCCTCGTTCAGCATCTGCGAAAGTTGACCGTGACGAGCGAGCGCGAACGCGTGTTGGAAATCGGTCTCGACGAGATGACCGAGGCGTGGCGAGGAACGTTAGATTGGTAGCCTGTATCACGGGCGTCTCGGCCGTGCCTTGCACGCCGCACGGGCGAGACGCCCGTGATACGTCAATGCGTCGGCAACGTCGTCGGCGCCGTGTCATCCA
>JACMJD010000047.1 GCA_014380825.1 Phycisphaerae bacterium
GGTGACCTTCGAGACGCCGAAATGTTCGCGAATTTCTTCGAGCGTTGGCGCGAACGCGTTGGCCGTGATGTAGTCGCGGATGAAGGCGAGGACTTCGGATTGCCGCGCGGTGAGGGGCTTGGTCATGCTGCCCTCCGCGCCTGGCGGCGATTGATCAGCGCAATTCGAAGTGCATCGGCAGCGATTCGTCGATTCCCGCGCAGCCGGTTGTGACACGACCGGCATAGGAACGCGGCCAGATCCGGCCTGCTGTAATCAGGATGATGCGCGTCGGTGCGGCAACGCCGGGTGCATCGCTGGCAGTTCTTCGGACGAACGATCAAGCCGAGCGAGATTCGTTTGTTGATCAGGCCGTTCGCACGAATCTTTCGAGCTGGGGAATCCTCGCTGTAGTCGGCGATGAGCCTGCCGCGCTGCGCGAGCCGCGAGCACGACGTTGAACAGAAGCGACCCTTTCCCTTGCGATAGTTCGCGCGGTCGGGGTTGAACGGGTTTCCGCATTGCGCGCACGCGACGACTAGATCTGGCGACCAGGGCGCGACGGCAAATAGCGTGGAGGGTGCCAGTGTCACTGAGCACCTCCAGTATTCAACCGACTACGATTGCGCGCGGATCGTTCCGCTGATGCCGAAAATGCTGTCGATTTACTGAGGGATTTGAATCTGCAGGGGCGGACACAGAGGCTTATGAGTCCCCTGCTCTAACCGTTGAGCTACGGGTCCGACGCGACCAATCATATCGCGTGATCATTCATTGCCGAAGGACGACGAGATCGGCTTGATACTTCCGCCCGAACACACGAACCTGCCACCCGACATTGTCCGCCGTCGCCGTGTATATCGGCGTGATCGGGAAGCCGGTCGATCGCACGCCATCCGCCAGCCAGTTGTTGCAGTTGTGGAACAGGCCGTACCAACCGCGTCCGCGGTAGAAGTAGCTGACGCCGTATAAGCCGGGTTGCAGTTCGATCGCTTCATCGGTCTGTATTCGCGCGAATGTGTGTTCGAGAAAGTTCATCAGCCGACGATTGCCTTCTGCGCTGATGCGGATTCGGTAGAGGTCGAGTTGATAATCGCGATAGTGCTCGGCCGGGTCTTTCTGAAGGCCGGCGACGTGCAGGACGCTTCCGCGCGAGGCGAACATCGCTCGAAGCGCGAGCGGGATCGTGCCTTTCGGCGCGCGGTAGAAACCTTCGTCGCCCCAGCCGATTTCGACGAAGCGCGTGTCCGATCCGAAGCGTGACAGATGCGCCCGCAACGTCGGCGAAAGTTGCGACCACGGAATGACGAAGCCCGTGTGCCAGTGGTTGTTGTAGACGTAGATTTCGTTCGCGCGATCTGAGGTCGGCGGCGGATAAAGATTGTGGACGGGCCCGCAACATCCGCATGCGACGAGCAGGAGTGCGAGCGAAATGGGAGCGAGGCGAATCATTTCGCCAACTGCCACTTCAACTCGCCACCTACGATCGTGTGCGTCGCGCGGCCCTTCACCTGCCAGCCGTGGAACGGACAGTTGCGGCTCTTCGAGGCGAATTGCTCGGCGTCGATCGTCCATTCAAGATTCGGATCGATGATCGTGATGTCCGCAGCCGCGCCTTCGCGCAATGAGCCGCGGTCAAGGCGGACGATGTTGGCAGGCGCGGTGCTCATCAGGTCGATCAGCTTCATCCAATCGATGTGGCCAGGTTCGACAAGCGCTTTGATGTACAGCGCCAATGCGCATTCCAGCGAGATGATGCCGAACGGCGCGTCGGCGAACTCCAGTTCCTTCTCCTCGGCCAGATGCGGCGCGTGATCGGTGGCGAGGCAATCGATCGTGCCGTCCTTCACGCCTTCGATGCACGCCCGCACGTCCGCCGCCGTCCGCAGCGGCGGGTTCATCTTGTAATTCGTGTCATAGGTCCGGCAGCACTCATCCGTCAGCAGCAGATGATGCGGTGCCACCTCCGCCGTCACCGGCTGCCGATGCTTCTTCGCCTGCCGAATCAACTCCACGCTCCCGGCCGTCGAAATA
>JACMJD010000574.1 GCA_014380825.1 Phycisphaerae bacterium
AGAAATTTCGGGTTTCTTGCAATGGGAACGAACGAACGAGCGCCAGGCGTGAACACTGGCGTTACTCGCCGGGGATGTAACTGATCACACCCTCAAACGGGCTGCTCGCCGTGGCGTAGCGTTTCTTGGGAATGCGTCCGGACTGATACGCCAATCGCCCGGCCTCCAGCGCGTGACGCATGGCGTGGGCCATCTTCACGGGATCTTCGGCGTGGGCGATGCCGGTGTTCAGCAGCACACCATCTGCGCCGAGTTCCATCGCGATCGTGACATCCGATGCCGTGCCAACGCCCGCATCGACGATCACCGGATAGTTGCGATCGTTCTCCTTCAGCAGCTCCAGGCACAGCGAGATGTTCAGCGGGTTGAGCACGCCTTGCCCCGAACCGATCGGTGAACCGGCCGGCATCACGCTGGCTGCGCCGGCTTCCTTGATGCGCACGGCGGCGCGCGGGTCGTCGCTGGAATAGGCGAGCACGGTAAATCCTTCCTTCGCCAGCTCGCGCGTCGCCTCGATCGTGCCGACCGGATCGGGCAGCAGCGTTTTCTTGTCGCCCAGCACTTCCAGCTTCACCCAGCCCGCGCCGCGGTTGCCGTTCTTCTCGAGCAGATCGCGGCCGAGCAGCGCCACGCGAATGGCATCCTCCGCCGTGAAGCAGCCGGCGGTGTTCGGCAGGATCACGTATTTGTCTAGATCCAGAAAATCGAGCAGGCTGCGACCTTGTTGATCAACGAGCCGCTCGCGCCGCACCGCGACGGTTACCACCTGGCACGCCGACGCCTCCAGCGCCTGCTGCATCAGTTCATACGAGGCGTACTTGCCCGTGCCGACGAACAGGCGATTGCTGATCTCGAAGTTCTTGATGCGGAAAACGTCTTGCATGCCAAGATTGTACGACGACCACAAAACAACGTCATCCAGAGCGGAGTACCGCTCTGGATGACACGCTTCCGCTTCTGCGACGACACGTCACCGCCTACGACTTCCGCGTGTACACGATCGTCATCGATTTGAATTCTTTCCCATCGTGCATCTCGTACCACTCCATCATGTACTTGTCCTTGCTTTCGATGGTGTACACGTAGCGCACAGGCATTTTCTTGCCGCTCATCGGATCGTCGAGTTCGTCTTGGAACGTGATCGTCTTGCACGAGCCGTCGCAGTCGCCGTAGCTGGTCATCACGCCGCCTGAAAAGCTGTCGGCCCATACAGAGACGTGCTTCTTTTTCATTGGGTCGTAGCCAAGCAGGCCGATGCCTTCGAAGGGCATGCCCATCATGTCGCCCTTGAAATCGCCCTGAAGGAATCGCCCGCCGAGGATCATCTTGTTGTGCGATTCGCCTGTTGATTTCGTCTGCGGAGCTTCCGGCGCCATTTGCATGGTGTTCTCGACCGACCAATCACCTTCCAGCGCCGCCAGCGCCTTGTGGTGCTCGTTCGGTTTCCCCATCTCGGCCATCTGCTTCATCATGGCGTCCATGTCGGGCTGACCGGAGCCCGCTTTCTTGTCGTCCTGCGCCTTTGCGGCGAACAGACAGCACGTGATCGCCACCGCACACGTCAACGAAATCCAACGCATTGATAGGTTCCGCATCATTGTCTCCTTTTCCGTAGAACTGTTCCGGGTTATCGATTGGACGTATCGGTCGCGGTCCGAACGCCTTCGGCTTCCAGTACCGATTGGCCGTGCGCTTTGACCTGCTGCGCGTGCTCCACTACCGCATCCCACGCCGCGACATCACCCTCCACCGCCTTGGCGACGGTCTGCCCGCGCTTGGCGGAGTCTTCGACTTTTTCCAGGTACTCGATCAGTTGATAAAGGTTCTCGCGCTCATCGCTCACGAGCCCGCGGCGCGTGACGCTGCTGTTCCACCATCCGCCGCCACCGCGACGCGTGCCCCGACCAACGTAGCCGCCGGTGTCGATCAGCTGATTCGCCATGTTCTCGATGCCGGTGATGCGCTGGTCCTGCATCGTCAGCTCTTTCTCGATCAGGTCGCGCGCGTGGTCGCCCACCTGTTTGCCGATCGGTTGTACGCGTTCGTACTTTCCCGTGGCCGCGAATTCGATGCTCGCCAGGTCGAGCAGCTTAGGCACGATCGCGATCGCCGGCTGAAGATTGTTCGCCTTCACCGCTGTTGCCGCTTCGCCTTGAAACGCGGGCAGCTCATCATCCAGCACCGCAGTGAACGCATCGACCAGCAACCTGGGATCGGAGATGTTGATCTCCGCCTTGTCGCCCGTGCGCTTCTTATACATGTTCATCTTGCTGCGGCTAAGCAGTGCGAAGTAACCGTGCGCTTTCATCGCGATGTCGTTCTGCGCCGATTTCTGCGCCTCATCAAACGAACGCTTGGCCGCGCGGGGATCATCGAGAGCGAGCAATGTTTGGCCGCGAAGCAGTTGGAGCGCATCGCGATCGTACGGCTGGGCGGGCGCGCCACGCAGACGCAACACGCGCGCGATCTGCTGGACGGCGGTGCGATAATCGCCGCTGTCGTACATCTCGCGCAGCTCGTCCATCGTCGGCAACGGCGGCGGACCCGGATTCTCCGCGGGCTTCACAGGCTGCTGCGCTTGCGCGCCAGCGGCTTGCGCGAGAAATCCTAAAGCGAGAACTGCGACACCGATGAATCGCGGAAACATGCATATCACTATCCACACAAGCACACGAAAACGAAAGCTTTATCGGTGCGATTTACAGCCGAAATCCTCATGCGATGGTCATCTTGCTTAGCAGGATTCACCGGCGACAATGCGATCCAATGCAGCGGTCCGATCAAGCCGACGAGCTACGCGAAATCCATCGGCTTGAGTATTCGAAACCCGCGCCGCCATTCGTTGGATTACCCGCCCTGATTGAGCGCCTGGCGACACCTCTCTTCATCGGCGTCGCGCTGCTTTACCTCGTCTCATTCAACGGCAAATGGCGCATCGGCCTGGATAGCGCCAACTATCGCGGCCTGGCCGACAGCATCGCGAATGGTCGCGGATACCACTTCGGCGATTGGGCCGGGCAAAATATTTATCCTGGATTCCCGCTGCTGCTGGCGGGATTGCAAAAGCTGTTCGGCGCCAGCGCGTTGGCGCCGTGCATCGTCATGCTGATCTTCTCCGTGCTGACGATGATCGTCACGTATCGCCTGATCCGGCTCCACTACCCGAAATGGATCGCCGTCACGATCACGTTCGGCGTGGCGATCAACTCGTGGTTCCTTCAGCAGACCAGCGAGCTGATGACCGACATTCCATTTCTGCTCGGCGTTGTCACGTCGCTGTATGGCTGGGATCTGCTGCGCACCTCGCGCGCGAGATTGCAGCGCCCAACCCGCGCGATCGCGTTGCTCATCTGCGGATTAGCCTTGGCCGCCTCAATGCGGC
>JACMJD010000575.1 GCA_014380825.1 Phycisphaerae bacterium
CTACTCTTCCCGCCGCGCGCGCATTCCGATATGAGGGACTGAATGCTTGGCCCGATCGTCATCATTGGTTCGATCAACATGGATCTGATCTGCCGCACTCCGCACATCCCGCGCGGCGGCGAGACCGTGCTCGGGGATCATTTCATGACTCTTCCCGGGGGAAAGGGCGCGAACCAAGCGGTAGCCGCAGCGAAGCTCGCGCAGCGGGGACAGCCGGTTCACATGATCGGAAGGGTCGGTGACGATGACTTCGGTCAACGGCTCCTGAACGGACTCGAACAGCATAACGTCAACACGAATTCGATCACCATCACCGAAGGCGTAGCCAGCGGTGTCGCGGTGATTCTCGTCGATCGTCGCGGCGAAAACTCCATCACCGTCTCGCCCGGCGCCAACGCGCAGGTGCTCCCGCGTGACATCGACGCAGCCGAGAGTCTAATTCGCAGCGCAGCGGTCGTGGTGCTTCAACTGGAAATCCCACTGGCCACCGTTCGTCACGCGATCGCACTGTGCCGACAGCACGGCGTCTACACGATTCTCGACCCAGCGCCGGCACCGGAGAAACCACTGCCGCGCAGTCTGTATCAGGTCGATCTGTTCACACCGAACCAGTCGGAAGCCGAGATTCTTCTGGGCATGACACCCACACATCGCGTGAAGAAAAAGCGCGTTGAAGATCCCAAACAGATTGCTGCCGACCTGCTGTCACGCGGACCCAAGTCGGTCGTCTTGAAGCTCGGCGCGAAAGGCAGCATAGCTGCCGGTGATGGCGCGCCGCTGGAGCATGTTCGCGCGTATAAGCTGAAGGTTGTGGACACCACTGCCGCGGGCGATGCGTTCACCGCTGCGCTGGCGGTGGCGCGCGCCGAGCAGTTGGGATGGCACGACACGCTGAAGTTTGCCAACGCCGCCGGCGCGTTGACGACCACCTCATTTGGCGCTCAACCTGCGTTGCCTTCGCGCGAGGCGGTCGATCAACTCATCAAACGATCGGCGCGTTAAATCACTTTCACCGCGGCAAAGACCTCAGGATCGGTCATCGGCTTCCGTTTAGCCGGCGAGCTTGCGCGCCGTTTTCGCGCGCCTAACGGCGTGCACGCGCGCCGGCTACACGGAACACATATGCCTCTCAGATTGAAATGCCGGAGCGCTGTAGATCGACGACCCAGGATGGGGTTTGTTCGAGGTATTCGCGCAAGTATCGCTGTCGCGTGAAGTAGTACAGCGCGGTGCCGCCTTGCACGAAGATCGCGATGAGAATGATGAGACCATAAACGGAAAGCGTCAGCGTTTTCACGAGATCGTCGATCGGTCCGAGCATCTGTGTGAGTTGCGGATCACCGCCAGCCATCGCGGTGTATTCGCCGGAGGAGGTGGCGGTTTGAATGACTTGCCAGAGCGCGTACGCGATCAAGATCGCGGCTAAACAGAGCTGGTTGATCGCCAGCGATTTCGGCGCGCTTCGATCTAGTCGCCGCAGCGCTTCAACGCCGCGAAATTCTCGCCATGCGACGAAACCCATTCCCGCCGCCAGCAGCAAACTTGGAATGCTGAACAATCCGGTAACTCCCGTGAGCGCGGCAAAGATCGCGATCATCCACGCGTCGAACTTCGCGACGCCACCGGCGCGACGGATCTTGGCCGCTCGGTCGCGCGCGGCGATCAGCTCGGTCACCTGCTGCGGCGCGAGGCCCGATGTAGGCGCGGGCGGGATCGCCGGCGGTCGCATCGGCGCGGGGTAAATGATTGCGGGCACAGTCAGATAATCGGATGCGCAGTGTGACTCCTGAATCGAATCGAGCTGTGACGCGACAGGCGAACGCGACACCCTATAATCGCCGCGATGTCCGGAGCTGTTCGGGGTTGGCGATCTCACGTCACGCTGGTTTGTTGCACGTTGCTGCACGCGTTCACGCACGCGCTGGGCACGCTGCTCGTTCCGCTCTATCTGCTGATCGTCGCCGACCTGCACCTGCGCGGTGTGAGACAGGCGTCGCTGGTCATCACGATCTACGGCTTTGTCTACTGCATCGCCAGCTACGTCGGCGGACTGCTGGCGGATCGATTCGACCGGCGTTTTCTCCTCTCGATCAGGTTGGCGGGCAACGCATTGGCGATCATTGGGTTTGGGTTGACACGACGATACGAAGTGCTGATCGCGCTGGGTGTGCTCGCCGGTTTGTTCGGCACGCTGTTTCATCCAAGCGCCAACTCGCTCGTGCCGTCGCACTACCCGAAAAATCCGGGACTGGCGATCGGCATTCTCGGGATGGGATCGGGATTAGGATTTTTCGCAGGCCCGCAGTTCGCGGGCTGGCGCGCGGAAAACGCGACGTGGCATTTCGGTTCCATCGCAGACTGGCAACGGCCATGCATCGAATTCGGGCTGATCGCGCTGGGCGCATCCGTCGTCTTCCTGTTTCTCCTGCGCGAGACGCGCGCCAAGCACAGTGTGAAGCCGGACCCCAATGCTCGCGATGCGATGCTGCCCGCGCGCCTCGCGGTCGAAGCGATCGTCACCGACATCACCGGCTCCCCAGAAACTGGCGGCCACGCGATGGGCAAGCCGTTGCGACGACGAGTGATCGCGATCGCGGCAATCCTCGGCTTCCGCGATTTCGCCGGCGTCGCAAGTTTGACCATCGTTAGTTTGTATCTGCAAAAAGCGCACGGCTACGACACGCACCGCGCCGGATTCACCGTTGGTACGATGATGCTGCTGAGCGTGCTGATCAATCCGCTGGCGACGTGGATCAGTCCCGGAACGCGAAGGCTGCCGGCGCTGGCGATCAGCGTGATTTCAGGCGGAGTGTTTCTCGCCACGGCGCCGTTCGTCCGGCTGGCGTATTTCTTGCCGGTGATGGCGATGTTCCAGGTGTGCCAGCTCGGCAGTTACGCGATCAGCGACGCCGCGATGCTCGAACGCGTCGACAGCGCTGTGCGTGGCCGCGTCGTCGGACTATTTCTCACGCTGGCGGGTACGTTCGCGTCGCTGTCGCCGTTCGCGATGGGTCTTTGGGTTGACCTCCTCGGCGAGCGCGCGAAATCGGCAAGCGGCTTCATCTGGCCATTCGCGACGCTGGGCGCGATGATGATCATCGCCGCGTTCGCGACGCCGCTGATCGCGGGGCTGGCGAAGAAGCAGGAAGAACAGGAACCACAGATTTCACAGATTGCACAGATGAAGACAGATGCACTTCAATCTGTGTAATCTGTGAATTCTTTGGTTGATTCAGTTTTCAATGGAGAAG
>JACMJD010000576.1 GCA_014380825.1 Phycisphaerae bacterium
CCTCACCTTGTCACGCCTCGATCTCGCTCATACCATCCCTCGCATGAATCCGACGGTCGCCGAAAACAATGCTCCAACGTCCACCGATGGTGAATCGCGACGCGTGATCGTTCGAATTCGCCGGCAAGAAGGACCCGACAAGCCGGCGCGGTGGGAAGAGTTTTCCGTCCCGCGCCGGCCGCAGATGAACATCATCTCGTGCCTCCAGCACATCGCCGCGAATCCGGTGACGACCGACGGCAAGCAGACGACCACGCCCGTGTGGGACAGCGGCTGCCTCGAAGAAGTGTGCGGCGCGTGTACGATGATCATCAACGGCAAGGTCCGCCAGAGTTGCTCGGCGCTGGTCGATAAGCTGGTGGACGGACAGGAAGCGATCACGCTTGAGCCGATGACGAAGTTCCCGCTGGTGCGCGATTTGTGGGTCGATCGCAGCCGACTGTTCAACGACCTGAAGCGCGTGAAGGCCTGGGTCCCCATCGACGGCACCTACGATCTCGGCCCGGGCCCGGCCATCAGCGACGACCTGAACAATGAGCGCTATCCGCTCAGCCGCTGCATCAGTTGCGGCTGCTGCCTCGAAGCGTGCCCGCAATACACGCCGTTAAACAAGTTCGTCGGCGCCGCCGTCATCAGCCAGGTGCGATTGTTCAACGATCATCCGATCGGCGCCGCGCTCAAACCCGCACGGCTCGACGTCATGATGGAAGAAGGCGGCGTCGCCGACTGCGGAAAGGCCGGGAACTGCGTCGAAGTCTGCCCGAAAGACATCCCGCTGCTCGAATCGATCGCCGCGGTGCAGAGGCAAGCGACGGTTTATTCGATCAAGCGGTTCTTCAGCAAGTGAAGAAGGAAGCTCCAAATCACAAAAGACAAATCACAAATAAATCCCAATGAGTAAAAAAATCTCCAATAGGCGCAGGCGCTCTTTGGAGCTTTTTCATTTCGATTTGGAGCTTCTTTGTGATTTGTCTTTTGTAGTTTGGAGCTTCCCGGCGATTACTCGTCCGGCAGCATTCCCTGCTCCTTCATCTTCTGCCGAAGCTTTGCCAGCTTCTCCGGATCGACTGCGCGCGGCGCTTTCTTCGGCGGAATCTTCGGAAGTCCGATGAACTCGGGCGGTGTCCCCGGAGGAGGACCCTCGGTTGCATGCTGTTTAGCCGCCCCGCCTTCGGGGCGCGCCGGCGCGGCAATTGATTGTTCCGCTGTCACCGCACCCGGATCCACAATCCCACCCTTCGGCAGTCCCCCAAACCCGCGAACGGGTTCGTATTTGGCGATCGGGATCGGTCTTCCCGCCGACACGCGGGCTGGAAACATCCACACCGCTGGCGGCGCGACGACCAGCAGCGTCAGTCGCGACCAGTTCCGGCTATCCACCGCATCGCGCGTCTGCTCGAACCAGCGCAGCATCGAGATCATCACGATGATCCCGCTGACAATCAGAAACAGTGCGCCGAAGCAGATGCTCATGATTCGTTCATCCCAGCCATCCGCGGTATAGCATGACCCCGAGAATCGACGCCACGACGCTGGTCACGATTCCCGCCCACGCCAACCCGCGGCCTGCCGTGCGCGTCTCGCTGGCGCGCGGGTGAGCGAGCTGCCGCAGTGCGATAGCGCCGGCCGCGATCCCGCCGACGCCGGAGATCACCAGGGCGTTGAACTCGATCAAGCTGAAGATGCCCAGCACCAGCGACACGAGCGCGTAAACATTCTGGCTTTTGGCCCAGCGCGTCCACGCTTCCGCTCTCGCGCGATCGCGTTGCGTCTCTCGTCCGAACAGTCCCATGCGGGAATGATAGTGCAGAATGCAGAATGAAGAATGCAGAATAAATCGCGCCGGGAACGACTCAGTGACGAATCGAGAAATCGCGGAATTCGCCTGTGGCGGGCATCAATGACGATGTCACATTTCGGATGAACGAGCCCATCCGGTTCTCGATCGACCTGACCAGCCGGTCGATCTCACGCTCGTCGCCTTCGACGATCAGCTCGACTTTGCCATCGGGAAGATTTCGCACGTACCCGCGGACGTCGAACTGGCGGGCGATGTCCTGCGTTGTGTACCGGAAACCAACGCCCTGCACGTGGCCGCTGAAGCGGATCTCGCGGCGGGCGTTGGAATGGCTGGATGAAGCTGAAGTTGATCGGTCCGCGCTCATCGCATCACGCCAAAATCAGCCGCCGAAAATCTAGCCGCCGATCCCCGCCGACGACCGGCTCGCGTAGGCGATCTTGCGGCAGTAGGTCAGATACGCCTGCTCGATCGCCGGCAGATCCATCTCCAGATAATGCTCGAGCATCGGCCGGACGGATTCGGGGTTCCACGTTTCGATAATTCGCCGGCGAACGGATTTGCCGTCGGTGTAAACCGTGCCGTTAGCGCAATCACTGAGCAATCGCTGAAGGGCCGGGCGGTATTTTCCGTTCTCGGCGTCCCACAAGAATTCCGCGAACGCCCAGTTCTGTGCGTAGAACGCTTCGATCTTCGCGCCCGGCAGCGCGACGACATCCCCCGCGTGCATCGTCATCAGCTTCTGGAGCGGCCAGAGATTTTTCGACTCGATCGCGTAGCGCAATTTCTGCGCGCGATGCGATCGGGGCGACAAATCAAACACGGGCGGCGAACGGTAGAACCGCACGTTCTCGAACATCGTCGCGATACCTTCTTCCAGAAACGGCGGCAACCGCGATTTGAAATGCCGGGCGACGTATTGATGCCAGCCCTCGTGGGCTGCGACTGCGTAGGTTCCGGCGTCGCCGATGAAGTACGCGACATACCAGTCGCGAACGGTGTACCCGCCGCGGTTGATCTGGAGATACAGCGCCGCGTCGTCGCCCGTTTTCTGCGCGGTGAAGTCGGCCCATTCCTGGCGCCACTGGAAGACGTAGCAATCCATCGGGGCCGAGCTGACCTTCACGCCCGGCGTGAACTGCTGGTACTGCGCCAGAGCCGATTCCATCAGCTCGCCAAGTTTATCGAGGAAGTCGTCGTCCGCGATCGTGGTGTGAATTGCGTAATGCTTGGATCGAACGACCTTGGCGGTGCTCTTGGGATACGACCACGGCTCGACGGCGACGATCGACGCGTAACGCGGATTGGGCGATCGAGTTGGAAGCGATTCACAGCCGGCCGCGCTCAGCAAGCCGGCAAGCAGCGCAAGGATTGGAGCGGCCGCGAAATAGCGCGTTTGCGTTTTCATGCAACGTCCCTACGCTTGACTCACGATGGCTTCCGCAGCACCCCGCGTCGATATCATCAGCATCGGCACGCTCAGCCGCAACTTGCTTTGGAGCGAATCACAGCCCGTCCGCACGCCGCACGCGACGACCACCTTGATCCGCTCCGGCGAGGGCAAGAACGCCCGCCGCATTCTAGTCGATCCCGCGCTCCCGCCGCAGATCTTAGGCGCGAGAATTTTCGAGCGCACCGGGCTGAAAGCGGACCAGATCGATACAGTCTTCCTGACCAACTTCCGCCCGGCCCACCGGGCCGGCCTTTCGATGTTCCGCAATGCCAAGCTGCTGATCAGCGAGAACGAGCAGGCTTGGACGCAGCAGCAACTGACGGCAATCATTGAACAAGCCGCCGACGAAGATATCGACCGCAAGACATTAGAAGACGAACTGCGAATCCTCGAGTCGCTCCGGGTGGCAGACGACAAACTCGTCGAAGGCGTCGACCTATTCCCACTGCCCGGCTACACGCCCGGCACGTGCGGTCTGCTGGTCTCGTCAGCGCTAACATCTACGCTCATCACCGGCGACGCAGTTCCGACGTGGGACCACTTCCTCGCCGGCCAAGTACTGCCCGATACGCACGACATCGCCACGGCACAGGAGTCACTCCGCGAGGTTTACGAGATCGCGGACATGGTTGTGCCCGGACACGACAACCTCTTCGTCAACCCGCGAATGAGCGGAATGTAAGAGGAAACCGCGACGCCGTCTTCCCGTTCCTTCGCTGCTTTTGCAGCCAGGCGAACAGTTCGCCCTGGTCGTAGGCTTCGTCCCAGCAGTTGTGACCGACGGCACTGAATTCCTTGTACTGAATATTTCCGCCCGCGGCTTTGATGCGTTTGTACATGTCGCGCGTGTTGCCCACGCCGACGATGAAATCGCCGCTGTTGTGCAGGGCCCAGATCGGAATCTTTGTGAGCTTCGGCACGTCCTTGACAGATGAATCGCCGGCCATCGGAACCAGTGCGGACCAGCGGTCGGGATATCGCGCGCCGAGGACCCAGGTTCCTTCGCCGCCGCTGGACATGCCCGAGAGCGTCACGCAATCC
>JACMJD010000048.1 GCA_014380825.1 Phycisphaerae bacterium
GAACCTGCATTTCGTCGTTCTCGAAAAACACGCGCTTGAATGTCGTTTGGGCATCTTCAAACCGGACGAAACAATCGTCGCCGCTTTTCGGGGATAGCGCTGGGGAGAAGATCACGATATCGCCGGGGCGATATTTGGGGGTCATCGAATCGCCGTGAACTCTGGCGGCGAAGGCGTCTTTGTCCTGGACGTCGGGGCAGCCGACGTAGTCATCCGCGACTTGGGGCGGGTACGCGAGATCCGTGAAATCTTTTGGATAACCAGCCGACACTTTGTTGATCACCGGGACGGCGTTGCTGCGGACGGTTTCGATGTTGCCGGAATTTTTTTCGACGAGCTCCTGGAGAGCGCCGGATAAGTAGGCGTCGTCGAGATTTAATGGTTCTGCGGTTGCGGTGCTTGATTGCACAACAGACCCGGCCGCTGAAGCGACCTCGCCATTGGAGTTTTGAGTTCGCATCAAGCGAGACAGCATCGCGCGCACGTCTCGGGGTGTTCGTTGCAGGTGCGCTTGCGTGAGCAGCTCACCGGCGGTGAAGCCCAGCGTCTGCTCCAATCGTCGCAGCTTCTCGTCGCTGGGCGGATTGGGGACTCGGCCGGTCTCGATCAGCGACAGGTACGGCTTGGAGATCCCGGTTCGCCCGGCGAGCTCATCCAGCGTCAATCCGAGCCGGCGCCGCTGGCGACGAAGTTTGGGGCCTAATGGTTCCATGATTCAGTCCAATCCCGCCCGGTTGCGCGCCCTCTTGCGCGATAGAGCGATGCCGAAGAGTGAAGCGTTCAATTCTTCCTGCATAGCCCTTTGCGGGCAAAAAAGCAATATAATATCTTACATCGCCCTAACACCGCTGACTACTGAAGAAGTTAGTTTTATGGCGGTTCAACAAGCGCGGGTTACCATACGTCCCATGCCCGAAATCGAGTATCAAAGCTCCGACGATCGCAAATACGAGCGTGGCCCGAAGCTGCGGAAAATCTTCGGGCCCAGCCAAGCGGAGGTTTGGAACCTGCTCGCCCAGCAGATCGGCGGAGACTTCAAGAAAGGCGAATGGTTTAACAACCACAGAGTCGACGCGCAAGTTGGCCAATGGATCGTCACGCTCGACACCTATGCGGTCAGCACCGGCAGGTGACGATCGTCTTCACACGCTTGCGCGCGCCGTACGTCAACCGCGACGGCTTTCGTTTCACGATCTCCCGCGCCGGCTTTCTCAGCCCGATCGCGCGGAAGCTCGGGTTCCAGGATGTTGAAATTGGCCAGCCAGAGTTCGACAAGGCGTTCGTCATCAAGTCCAACGACGAATCGCGCGTGCGCACTCTTCTCGGCGACGCCGATCTTCGCGCCAAGCTTATGCTTCAGCCGGAGCTCACGTTGACCGTCCTGGATGATGAAGGCTGGTTCGGCAAGACCTTCCCCGAAGGCGTCGATGAGCTGAACTTCCACACGGCGGGCGTCATCAAAGACCTCGACCGATTGCAGCAACTGTTCGACCTGTTCGCCGCGACGCTGAACCGGCTGTGTCATATCGGGTCGGCGTATGAAGACGATCCGAAAATCAGGTTGTGATTTTTTGCCACGAAGGCACGAAGAGGGACACGAAGTAAGCATGAAGAATAATATTTGAATTTCTTCGTGAGCCTTCGTGTCCCCTTCGTGCCTTCGTGGCAAGTATTCTTCTGCGATGAGAATGCAAAACTGGGCTGGCAACCATGAGTTCACCGCGACGCGCGTGCACGAACCGCGTTCGGTCGATGACGTGTGCGAGATCGTTCGACGCGCCAGCAAACTGCGCGTCTTGGGCACGCGGCATTCGTTCAACGACATCGCGGATTCGCCTGGCGGCGATCTGATCTCGACGAAACATCTCGATCGCGTGATCTCGATCGAGGATTCAACCGTCACCTTCGAAGGCGGCATCACGTACGGGAAGCTCGCGGAGCATCTGCATCGCGAAGGGTTCGCGCTGCATAACATGGCATCGCTGCCGCATATCTCCGTAGCCGGCGCGGTGGCGACGGCGACGCATGGATCGGGTGATCGCAACGGGAATCTCGCGACCGCTGTTCGTGCGATGGAAGTCGTGACAGCGGACGGTCAGATCAAGCAAGTCTCGCGCGAGACGATGGGCGATCGTTTCGACGGATGCGTCGTCTCGCTCGGCGGACTCGGCGTCGTCACCAAAATCACGCTTGCGGTCTCGCAATCCTTTGACGTTCGACAAGACGTATTCGAAAACCTGTCGCACGCGGACCTTCGCGAATCGTTCGTGCAGATCATGTCGAGTGCGTACAGCGTCAGCCTGTTCACGGATTGGCGAGGCGAGACGATCAACCAAATCTGGTTCAAGCGACGCGCGAGCGATGCGATGCCCGCGTCATTCGCATCCATGAAACCCACCACGCGTGATCTGCATCCGCTGGCGGGCTGCGATCCGGAAAACTGCACGCAGCAGATGGGCGTGACGGGCCCGTGGCACGAGCGGTTGCCGCATTTTCGGATGGATTTCACGCCCAGCGCGGGCGAGGAATTGCAAAGCGAATATTTCGTCCCGCGCGAGCAGGCCATGCGCGCGTTCGACGCCCTGCAGCCGATGCGATCGCGCATCGCCGAGTTGGTCCAGGTCACCGAGATCCGCACGATCGCTTCAGATAATCTTTGGATGAGCCCGTGCTATCAAACCGCGTGCGTGGCGTTTCACTTCACCTGGAAGAACAACTGGGAAGGCGTGCGCGCGCTGCTGCCGGAAATCGAAGCGACGCTCGCCCCCTTCCGCGCGCGGCCGCATTGGGGAAAATTGTTCACGATGTCGGCCAAACAGATTCACGCGTCGTATCCGAAGCTGCAAGAGTTTCGCGCGCTCCTGACCCAGTTTGATCCGCACTCGAAGTTTCGCAATTCGTATCTCCAGCGCCACGTTTTCGGCGTCGAGTCGTAACTCGATTGTTAACGCATACACTGCACTCCACACCTTCATCAGAAGATTGCGCAAATCGTTCGAGTTCTTCACGCGTCGCACACACGCATCGCGATGATGCCGTCCGTTCGCAAGGGCTCTTTTGGGACATTCGTATCGTCAAAATAGTAAATGCAATCAGTGAGCTGCATGCCGTGCCGCTTCGTCGTGGACGGACTGCGCTCGCACTGAAACAGGGAGAGGTCAATGATGCAGTCAAAGAACAACCGTCAACACAAGGGCGCGCCACACGGCCAGGCAATGATCGGTGCCGCCGTCGCAGGGATGATCGCGATGCTGTCGGCATCGCAAGGCCTCGCGCAAGTGCAGGGGCCGAGCACGCTTCAGACACCTTACGTGCTGCCGGTCGCGCCCGGCGTGGTGACCCTGTCCGTCGCGAGCAACGGCAACAGCAGCGCGAACGCACCGGATGAGACGTTCGCCCGCACGGGTGGCGGCGCACCGTACCGGCTGGTCGGAATTCCCGACGGCATGGGCGCTTACAACAACGCGGACGGACAGACGTTCACGCTGCTGGTCAACCACGAGCTTGGCGCGACCGTGGGCATCCCGCGGGCGCACGGCACGGCCGGCTCGTTCGTCTCGAAGTGGATCATCGACAAGAACACCAAGGCCGTCATCAGCGCCAGCGATCTGATCACCAACGTCGCGCCCGTGGCGGGCGGCGCGGCGCCGTTCGGGCGGTTCTGCTCGGCAGACCTGGCAGCGCCGGGCGCGTATTTCAACGCCTCGACGAGCACTGGCACGCAGGAGCGAATCTACCTGCACGGCGAAGAAATCGGCGCTGAAGGGCGAAATTTCGGCACCGTCGTCAGCGGGCCGAATGCCGGCACGACACACTTCCTACCGGCGATGGGAAAATTCTCCTGGGAAAATTCCGTCGCCGCGCCGCTTTCTGGAAACAAGACGGTGGTCTGGAGCTACGACGACAGCACGCCCGGCGAGGTGTATCTGTACGTCGGCGATAAGCAGAACACCGGCAATGAAATCGATCGCGCGGGCCTGAACAACGGCAAGACGTTCGGCCTGGTTGTTCCCGGCGTCCCGACGGAAAGCCGCACGACGGGCATCGGCGGCACCAGCACCGCGTTCACGCTGACTGACCTGAGCACATCGCAGACCGGCACGGGCGCTGCGTTCCAGACCGCCAGCAGCGCGGCGGGAGTTACCCAGTTTCTGCGTCCGGAAGACGGGCATTGGGATCCGAGCAACCCAGCCGTCAACTATTTCGTCACCACCGATCGATTCGACTCCACGAAGAACGGCACCGGCACGCAGGTCGGCCGAAGCCGACTCTGGCGCACCACGCTCAACGACATGAACAACCCGACCGGCGGCAACATCGAGATGCTGATGGACGGCACCGAGGCGCATCAGATGCTCGACAACATGACGACGGTGCTGGGCGTCGACGGTCAGACGCGCCTGCTTCTTCAGGAAGATCCGGGCGGTGTCTCACACAGCGCGCGGATCTGGTTGTATGACCCGCAAACCGATGCGCTCAGCGAGATGGCGAAGTTCGATGCCGCGAGATTCGGTGACGTGGGCATCGATGCGGTTGCACCATTCAATCAGGATGAAGAGTCCAGCGGCATCATCGACGCGCGCGACACGCTGGGGCTCGGTTGGTTCATGGTCAACGTGCAGTCGCATTACCAGCAGTCGCTGGTTGGATCGCCCCACGCGGCCGAACTGGTGGAAGGCGGGCAGTTGATCGCGATGTACATTCCGCAAGCCGTAGGCGTGCCGGAACCGACGGCGGCAGCGGCGCTGGCGGGTGTCGCCGGTGCGGCGCTGCTGCGTCGTCGTCGCAACCTCAAGTAACTCGATCGCTATCGCGCTGTTTCATGCACCTCGGGGCCGGACGCCAGGTCCGGCCCCTAGACTGTTAATTCCATTTCGCTCGGGAGATTTGTCATGCGTATCGGCACCATCGTTCGTGCGACCGGATTGTTGCTAATGCTTCTAACAACCGGCAGCAACGCGTGCCCGACGTCGGGCCTCACGTCCGCGACACACTGCCTCGTCGCGTGCGTCGCCGACGCGAATCCGCACTCGATCGAGAATGCGCCGCTAAGCCTCTCGTCGGCTTCGTTGTCTTCGACTTCGCCGGATGACGGCAAGTCGACCATCGATGTGATCATCCAGAACTTCAGCTTCATTCCAGCGTCGATCGTGGTGAGCCCCGGCGATGTCGTTCGCTGGACAAATCTTGACGCGATCGGGCACACCAGCACGCATCTCACCTTGGCGGCGCCGCTGTGGGATTCCGGGCTGCTCGAACAGGATCAATCGTTCTCGCACGCGTTTAGCGACTTGGGCGTGTTCGATTATTTCTGCGGCCCGCACGGATCGAGCATGCTTGGAACGGTAACGGTAGCCGTGCCCGAGCCCGCCACGATCGCGCTGGCCAGCTTGGCTGTTGCTGTTCTGGCTCGCCGGCGACAACGGTGAAAAGCTAATGCGTCGCCAGCAGCGCTTCGAACGAACCGTTCGCAGCAAGGCCGGTAAAATTGGAATACTCCCAATTGCCGGTGAGCCGATTTCCATCGACTTTTCCGATCAGGCGAACATTGTTGTCGTTCATGTTCGGATTGAGTTGAAGGACCAGTTGCCCCTCAGTCAACTCGCCCACCAGCTTCCCGCCATGGATTTGCGGGCCGATTTTCTGTTGCTGATCGATCGGGCCGACGTATTTGGCTTGCCATGATCCGTAGAAACGCGCGCCTTCCTGAAGCGGGTATGGCAGCGTCAGCAGGCCTTCCGTGAGCGAATCTCCTTCGCCGTCGCGCGTGATGTATTTCCACTGCGCCAGCGCGAACAGGTTGTCATTGAAACGCTGAGCAGAAGGTTGCGTCGTCGCGCCGGAATGCGCCGCGCGAGGCGGATTGCATCCCATTAGCAACATCATGAATGTGCAGATGACGATTCGGTAAGCCATGTCATTACAGTAATTGCGCACCGCGTTATAGGAAACACCCCGCTCTCTACGCGCCACACTTGCCTGTGCGATGTACCGTTTCTGAATCAGTTCAAAACGAATTCTCGCACAAGGAGTGTGAACCGTGTTCGCAACCCTATTCAATCTCTCCAGCACAACGCCTGCGCTGCTCGCCGCCGCGATCGATTCGCCGTGGACGACGGGACTCGCCGTCACGATTGTCGTGATCTGCGCGGTGATATTTCTCGTCGCCGCCGCGATCGGGGCGCGCTACATTCCGCACGATCGCGTTGGCATTGTCGAGAAGCTCTGGTCCAGCGGCGGATCCGTTCCGGAAGGCGGAATCATCGCACTGAACAAAGAAGCGGGCTATCAATCCGAGCTTCTCCGCGGCGGCCTGCACTTCGGGTACTGGCGATGGCAGTATCGCATTCACCGCGCGCCGCTGGTGACCATTCCGCAAGGAAAGATCGGCTACGTCTACGCCCGCGACGGCGAACCGCTGGTCGCAAGTCAGACGCTTGGACGTGTCGTTGATTGCAACAACTTCCAGGACGCGCGCAAATTCTTGAGCGCAACTCCAAGTCGGCAGGGTCACTTAAGTGACCCTGTCTCAAGTCAAGCGCGCGGTCAGCGCGGTCGTCAGCGCGCGATCCTGCGCGAAGGCGTTTACGCGATCAACCTCGCCATGTTCGTCGTCATCAGTGAAGACCGCGTGTTCTGTCTGAATGCCGATACGCGCATCGAGCTGGAAAAAGTCATCGGCTGGCAGAAGCAGCTCAAGGAAGTCGACGGCTTCAACCCCGTCGTCATCGGCGAACAGATGACCGCGATCGATCCGCTCAATCCCGAGCACTCGATCATCGTCGACTCGATCGGCATCGTGACCGTTCACGACGGCCCGAGCCTGAACCCCGGCGAGATCATCGCGCCGGCGGTCGGCAACGATTCGAGCGATGCGAACTATCACAACAACTACCAGGACACCGAAGCCTTTCTCGCCGCGGGTGGGCGGCGAGGAAGGCAGTATGTTCCGCTGACCGACGGCACGTACTTTCTCAATCGCTGGTTCGCCAGCGTGGAGATCACGCCAAAGACCGTCGTGCCGATCGGTTACGTCGGCGTGGTCGTGAGCTACTACGGTCCGATCGGAAAGGACCTGTCCGGCGACAGCTTCCGGCACGGCGAGCGCGTGAACCGCGGCGAGCGCGGCGTCTGGGAACGCCCGTTCGGCCCCGGCAAATATCCGTTCAACACCTATGCCGGCCAGATCATTCTCGTGCCGACCACCAACTTCGTGCTGCACTGGATCACCGGCAAACAGGAGGCGCACCGTTATGACGACACGCTGAAGTCGATCGACCTGGTGACCAAGGACGCGTACGAACCGATGCTGCCGCTGAGCGTCGTCGTACACATCGACTACATGAAAGCACCATCAGTGATTCAGCGATTCGGCGACGTGAAAAAGCTGATCACGCAGACGCTGGACCCGATGCTCAGCGCGTTCTTCCGCGACGTGGCGCACAAGAAGACGATGCTCGAGCTGTTGCAGCATCGCGACGACATCCAGCTCGAAGCGCGAGGAGAATTGCAGCGGCGATTCCTCGCCTTCGACATCGAATGCGTCGACGTCCTGATCGGCAAACCCGACACCGCCGAGGCGGGCGGCAAGATCGAAACGTTGCTCGAACAGTTGCGACAGCGACAGCTCAGCAAGGAGCAGGTCGAAACATACGAGCATCAAAGATTGGCGGCCGACGAGCAGCGCAAGCTGAACGAAGCACAAGCCCGCGCAGCCAAGCAGAAAGAAGTGACCGACTCATTGCTGCAAGTGCAGATCGCACAGAACGCCGGCGATGCGGATCTCGCGCGAGCGAGAAAGCAGGCGGAGCAAACGATCGTCGTCGCCGAAGCGGAATACGAGAAATCGAAACGCGCCGCCCAGCAGACGATCGTCACGGCCGAAGCTGATAGCCGCCAGCGGGAGCTGGCGGGCCGCGGCGAGTCCGTCCGTCAAATGCAGATCGGTCTCTCCGAAGCCACCGTCCTGATGAAAAAGATCAGCAGCTTCGGCGACCCGCGCCTGTACGCGCTGTCGCTCGTCACCGAAAACCTCAGCAAGAGCACACAGCCGCTCGTCCCCGAACGTGTGTTCACGACCGGGGGCGCGCCCGGTGGAACCGGAGAAAACGGTCTCGTCTCGCAACTGCTGAGTCTGCTCGTCGCAGAAAAATCCGGCTTCGCGCTCTCCGACGTTCAAGACACGAACGGCCTGAAAGAATTCTCCGACCGCATGACCAAGGAAGCGATGGCGTCGATGGAGCAAGCCGTCACGGCCGCGCCGACGAGGAACTGATCCCGCATTACCTCCTCTCCCAGTACTCTGGGAGAGGATCGAGGAGAGGGTCTTTGCGTCTTGAGATTTGGAACTTCATTCGCAATCCGAAGACCCTCTCCCCCGCCCTCTCCCAGAGTACTGGGAGAGGGAGTTAGTTGGTCAGTGCATGAATAGCGATCCGCAGCGCCGCTGTTTCCTGCTCGCGCGTCGAGTCAAAGTAATCGTGCTTCAACTCGCCCTTCGTATCGAGCGTATGTCGATCGCTGCCGATTACGATGCTCGCCGCCGCGACGTTTAACCGTTTGCACATTTCGAACAGCGGCGCGCCTTCCATCTCGACGTACGATGCGCGCTTGTCGCGGATCAGTTCTTTGATGATGCCGGATGGTTGGAGATAGAAGATCGGGGATGTGTAGCCAGTTGTGCCGTTCAGCGGAACTTTCTGCGACAACGCGGCGCCAAAGACGCGAAGCGAGAGTTCGAAATCGGGATAGCTGACCGTCGCGCGCGGATCATCGCTCAGCATCACCGCCGCCCCGTCCTTGATCGATCCTACCGAAACAACGATCGCCCGATCCGGCAGCTTGGTTCCAACAAACCCCGCCGTACCGATGTGAATGATCTCCTTCACTCCGAGCGCCGCCAACTCCGCGGCCTGCGTCGTAATCACAATAACGAATAACCAAGAACCAATAACGCAAAGATCGATCGTCTCATCGCGCTACCTTCCCGATCGAATCTTCGCGTGCTATGATGCGTTCGTAAACTCTGCGGGCGTAACTCAATTGGCAGAGTGCGGGCTTTCCAAGCCCGATGTTGAGGGTTCAACTCCCTTCGCCCGCTCTTTCTCGCTATTCCTGCTGGTGCCCGCCAGACGCTCACTTTGACCCGCGTTTACCGTACGATCTGTCGCATTACCGAGGCCCTTTCTTCCGCCGATGGGTGCCGATGAAATCCCGGTTCCAGCCGATCGACTGGTAGCGCTTTCGGTGCGCCCAACTCCGCTTGTCCCCGTCGCTGCGAGCACCTGTTGCCCCGCCACCAAGTTAAAGGCAGGCAATTTCGCCACCGCGCCAGCGAGATTAAAGATGCGGGGATCGGTATAGACCTTCATCGTTAGTCGCAGGTCGGTGTGGCGCATCAGCTCCATCGTCTCGCGCGGTGAAACGCCAGCGTTGCTCAACATGGAGCCGTACGTGTGTCGCAAGCTGTGAACATCCGCACGACGCCCTGAACTGTCGATGTATGGGATCCCCGCCGCAGTGAGCCAGCGACGATGCTCTTTGATCCTCGGCACGCGACTGAACACGCGATCTTCGTCCGCAGCCTCGCCACGAGCATTGAGAAGTTCAACGGCCACGTCTGATCGAAGCGGCACTACATCAGCCCTTCCCGCCTTGGTCGTCTCAGCCCTCAACTGTATGTACGGGGACGTGTCGTTCAGCTTCACGTCCCCCCACATCAGCGCCGCAACTTCCGCCCTGCGGAGCCCTGTCGCCAAAATCGTTCGATACAACAACTTGTACTTCACTGGAACCTGGTGGAGCAGTCGGTTCACCTCGTCCTCAGTGAGCGATCGGCGGGCGCGGCGCACGTCGTTGGTTTCGTCGAGCTTATCCACGTCGACCAAGGCGTTGCTGGCGATCCGCTTTCGCTTGATACACCAGAGGAGGAACGATCGCAGCGTCGCCAAGTAATGGTTTTGCGTACGCGGTCCCATCGTAGTCACTGCGGCTTTGCTCTTATCCTTCCGGTTGTGCGCCACGTCGCTGAGCGCCCCATCACGCCACCGCATAAAAGAGTCGGCCGTGACGCTGCTAAGCTCCTTCCACCCACACTCGCGAATCAATCTGGACATCCGCCGATCGCATTGGGCGGCGTATCCCCCGCTGCGCCCCACTCGGCGCAGTTCTAGGATCCAATCGCTCAGGTGCTCACCCACTGCGCGGTTTCGGTGCGCCTTGTACGGGTCGATCAGCCCCTGCTCCCCTTGCGCTTTCGCACGCTCCAACTTGGCGCCAAGCTGCTCCGAGGCAGCCTTGTCCGAATATCCCTTGACGAATTGGAGGCGACCGCCAGGCAGGTGAAGCTTGACGGTGTAGAACCGCGACTCCACGAACTTCGCACCGGGCACATCGCTCTTGCACTTGCGCCCTCGAGCGTCAATCCAACGCCCGCGTTTGAAAACACTCGCCATGATTCGGTCCTCATCTGTTGCGATCCATCGGCACCGTGCCGACACACTGGCTCGTTGTTCGCGGTGATGCAAGCGAAATGGCCCCACTACATGCCGGGCTCCCGCAGGGCATCGCGCTCGAGACGCCGTTCCGCATCACCGTTACCGTTGACAGCGCTGACGCTGACACAATTCGCACTCCCGCCGGCGTCCTGGGGATTACTGTCATCGCCTACATGTCGTCACCCGACGCAGACAACCCTGTTGTGCTGACCAGCGTACCATCCGAGCCGCTCGCCGCTCTGCTCATCGGCCGGCTGGAGAGCGAAGGCATCGACGCCGAGATGTCCGGCGCGCTTACCTCCGGGTTCCGTGCTGACGCACCCGGCGACGTGCAGATTCTCGTTCGTCCCGAAGACGCCACACGCGCTGGGGAGCTAATGGCGGCATGGCAGGAGAGCAGCAGCCATCCGAGCGCGGGCGACGCGTGGTTCATCCTCACCGACCGCTTGGGAATGGACGTGCCCGATCCCTCTGCGAGCGCGCTAGCCGCGGCAACACGCGACGTTGCGGATCCCACCAATGCGGCGGATATCGAGCACACGGGCGCATGCGTGCGTTATGGGTTCGACGACGGACCGATGTATGTCCTGACGTACGACCGCTCCGGCCGCCTGACGTTCGAGCACTGGGCTGATCAGGATTTTGAGAGCGAGCTGGTACCGGCGCGGTCCCTCACGGATGTCTCGCCCGTGTTCGCCGCGACGCTGATGACCGAACTCGGCACCGGCGCAATCGAACGCGTCAAGCAGCAGCCGTGGGTGGCGGGCGTGTGATGGCGCTTCGTACGGCAAGAGCGGTTTTCCAGGCGCCATCGACCTTTTTATTCGGCGTCCCGAATGAGAAAGTCCTGTTAACCGGAAGGCGGCCCGTGACCAGAGAATCCGAGAGTTCGCGACGATTCCAAGGGGTGTCGGGCCGAAACGTGACGTTCTTATTCGCGGGCCTCAAACCACAG
This sequence comes from Phycisphaerae bacterium, assembly GCA_014380825.1. Next base: position 11,452 of record JACMJD010000048.1, read on the forward strand.
TCGCAAACTGAGAGCGCGAGCAATTTTGGAAATCTTCGAGTTGTCGTTGGAAAGTGCGCGAAACCGAGCGCTCTCGCTCTCCGAGAATCCTGTTAACC
>JACMJD010000577.1 GCA_014380825.1 Phycisphaerae bacterium
CCGTAAATCCAACCGGTCATCACGCCGGTGTCCGGGTCCTGATACAGATGTGCCTCGTCCGGTCGCTCGGCCCGCACCATCGCGACGACTGGTGCGATTTTGCCGGCGTTCCAGTCGTACAGCGGCGACGCAGCGATCGTGTACGTCATCGACCAGAGGATGACACCGATCGCCAACGGCGCGATGGCGATCAGCGCGAGCTGGGCGCGATTCCCACGACTTTGCATGAAGATATACGCGCCCAGCGCCCCGGGCACGATCACGAACAGGAACAGAAGCGTCGAAAAGTTCACGTGACGTGAGACGATAACCGCGCGTACGGCGTTTTCGAATCGCCCGTTACAATCGCAGCTTGATGCTTCCGCTCAAAGTTTTGGCGATCGTTATCTTCATGCAGACAAATCCCAAGCCTGATCCGGCCGGTGAATGGTCGAAGATGCGAGCGATCACGCCCCAGGCTTACGTTTGTCCGCGCGCACCGAGCCCGATCACAATCGACGGAAAGCTGGATGATCCCGCGTGGCAGGCCGCGCGGTGGACGCATGACTTTGTGGATATCGAAGGCCCCTCCAAGCCCGCGCCGCGGTTTCGCACGCGGGCGAAAATGTTGTGGGATGACGAAAATCTGTATGTCGCCGCCGAGCTGGCAGAGCCGCACGTGGTCGCGACACTGACGGAGAAAAATTCGGTCATCTACCACGACAACGATTTCGAGATCTTCATCGACCCCGACGGCGACAACCATAATTACTACGAATTCGAGATGAACGCTTTCAACACGATTTGGGAGCTCACGCTGCCCAAGCCATACAAGGATGGCGGCGAGCCGAAGTTGGGCACGAACTTGCCGGGACTGAAGTCGGCGGTTTCGATCGATGGGACAATCAACAATCCGCGCGATACCGATCGCGGTTGGTCGCTGGAGGTCGCGCTGCCGTGGAAAGATTTAGCCACGTACAACGCGGGTCGAGCAACGCCGCCGCGGGACGGCAACGTCTGGCGGATGAATTTCTCGCGCGTGCAATGGATTTATGACGTCGTCGACGGCAAATACGTGCGGCGAAAACGCGAGACGAACCCGGAGGACAACTGGGTGTGGAGCCCGCAAGGCATCATCGACATGCATCGGCCGGAGCGGTGGGGGTATGTGATGTTCGCGCGCGATGCGAACGCCAAGCCGACGAACGATACGCCTGACTTCGCGATGAAGGAACGGGATGCGCTGATGGAGATTAATCATCGCCAGCGGGTATACAAACAGGCGAACGGGAAATGGGCGACGGAGTTGTCGCAGATGCAGATTCAAGATCGAGCGACGCGAATGGATTTGACGGCGGATGGTTTCGTCGCCACGATCGAATTCGTCGCGCCAGATGCACGGAAGTACGCAATGCACGTTCGCCAGGATTCGCGATTGTGGTGGGAAGCGATCCGGTAGGCAAACGCCGAGGACTATAGGCGCGCCGTATGCTCGTCTGCCTTCGCATCCGCCCATACTTTGATGAGTTGAACGTTCAGCAACATCGCCAGGCACAGCGCTTCCTGTCGTGGCGACACTGTGTTCGGGCATTCGATGTCTTCGTTGTCGCACAACACTTCCACGCGCGAGCGTGGGCGATCGGAGCTGGACATCGTCAAGCGAACCGCGTGTACGTCGTCGAAGCTGATCCATCGCTGGAAGTGAAATCGCCCGACGCCGCTGCGCACGCGGATTCGCCGATGCGGGGCGTCGAAGACGATGTGGCATCGCGCGAAGAAGATCACGCAAGCGGCCGACAGAAATCCGGCGGCCAGCGTCGCGCTCATGTAGCCTTCCCAGCGATGCAGGACGAACGCCGGAATCGCAATCGTTGAATGCAGCACACCCAGCGTCGCCAGGAAGATGATCGCGGTCCAATTTGGGGCGGAGATCAGCGTGATGGGAAACGTTCGGTCGCCAAGGGCGGGTGGAACATCCAGTTCGCGAACAGACATCATGCCTCCACGGCGGACGGTACAACTACGCCAGGCAACTCCACATCCGCCTGAATGACTGTAGTTTTGACGGAGACGCGGAGCAACGCGAAAATTGTTTGTCTCCCTCTCCCTGGAAGGGAGAGGGTAGGGGTGAGGGTTGAAGCGTTCCGAGTCGATTCGGTTCGACTACGGAACGTCACCTCAGATGTTTGCGCTTCAACCCTCCACCCCCCCTCGCTGCCAGGGAGGGGAGCTAGGACGGCAATGTCTGTAACTCTTCACCCACCGCATCCATCAACGGCTTGAGCGTCTTTTCGGTAAAGTCGAAGCTGATGCCGGCCGCCGAGAACAGTTCCGGCAGCGCTCGCGTGCCGCCAAGTTTGAGCGCGGAGCGATAGTTGGCCAATGCTGATCGCACGTCTTGTTTTGATTTCATCCACAGTTGCAGCGCGCCGAGTTGCGCGATGCCGTACTCGACGTAGTAGAACGGCACGTGGAACAGATGCAGTTGTCGCTGCCACCAGTTCGCTTTCGCATCGTCCAAGTCGCTCCAGTCGAGCTTGCTGCCGTAGGTTTCCATCAGGCGCAGCCACTCGATCTTTCGCTCGCCGCGCGAATGGCCAGGATGCGTGTAGAGCCAATGCTGGAACATGTCGATCGTCGCCATCCATGGGAAGAACTTGATGATGCCTTCCAGATGCACGCGCTTGGCCCGCGCGTGGTCGGCCCCGTTGTAGAAGACGTCGAGGTGATCGTCGCCGAGCAGTTCCATCGACATGCTGGCGACTTCGCAGAATTCCATCGGCGCGTGACGCAGAAAGACCAGCGGCTCATCCTTCGCCGCCAGCGCGTGAAACGCATGGCCGCCCTCGTGAAGCAGCGTTTCGACGTCGCGATGCAAGCCGGCCGCGTTCATGAAGATGAACGGCTGGCGACATTCGTTCAGCGTCGATTGATATCCGCCAGGCTGCTTGCCCTTGCGACTGTCCAGATCCAGATTCTTATTCCGTCGCAGCGATTCGAACTCTTCCGCCAGCGCCGGTGACAGCCGATCGAAGATCGTGCGCGTCTTGGTGACGAACCCGTCAATATCCGAATCCGCAAACGGTCGCAGCGGCGGACGATTCTTCGGGTCGACGTTCTGATCCCACGGCCGCAGCTTCGGCAACTTCAAATCCGCAGCGCGGCGCTGGTCCAGCTCATCCACCAGCGGCACGCAGCACTTGGCGATGGCGCTCGCGAAGTTGATGCAGTCCTGCGGCGTGTAGTCGAATCGCTTGTACGCCTTCCACGTAAAATCGCGGAACGTCTGCATGTCCGCGTTCCTGGCGATCTTCTCGCGCAGCGGCAGAACCTTGTCGAACAGGTCTTCGATCTTCTCGCGATCGGCCAACCGTCGCGCCGTGCCGGCGCGCCAGGCTTCTTCGCGCGTGACGCGATCGGGTTCTTCGGTGAATCGCGCGAGTTGTTGCTGCGTGTAATCCTGGCCGCGGAAGGTCACCATCATCGCGCCGCAGATTTTGTCGTATTCGGTGACGAGCTTGGTGACGTCGGTTTCCAGCGGCACGTTTTCATCGCGGAAGATGTCGACATCCGCCTGCCATTGCCGCGCGAGGATGTGATATCGCTTGTCGTCCGAAACGAGCTGCGCGCGGTAAGGCGATTCGAGAAATCGTCGCTGCAATTTGTCCGACACAGGCTTGAATCGCGGCTCGATGTTTTCGATGAAATACATGAACGCCTTTTCGATGTCGGCGTCTTCCGTGTGGCAGCTTTTGTCGATGTGCTTGCGGCTGCCGTACTCGTCGATCACGCTGGTAAGCTCGGAAAAATCGGCCAGCCAACGCTTCAGATCATCCGGCGAATTCAACTTGCGCGCGAGCAGTTGATCCGCCAGCGGCTGAATCTGCGCCCAGTCGGCGGGGTCGAACTGCGCGGGAACGAACTGACGCTTCGGGGTCGTAAAACTCTGCGTGCTGGCAACCATCACCGTTTCTCCTCGTTTTTCCCGTTCGACGTGATTATTTAAGCCCGAAAGTAACATGAAGTACGCGCGGCGGCCAACGGAGTTGCAGGCGGCATTTCCATCGTGCCGATGAATTGTTATTCTTCCCGATCGAGGGAAACGAGGGCACGTCTAGTTGTTTTTGCGGAAAGCGGAGGAAGCGATGGCCAAGTCAAAAGATCAGGCGGCGCAGCCGTCGGTTGGTAAGAATTCTGGGTCAACCAACGGTGCGGATTCGCCAGCCCCGAAAGTCAATCAGCTCGAGACGCGTCCGCCGGCGTCGCGCGAGCAGCGCTTGCTGGATCTTGAACGGGTCGTCGGCATGGAATTCATCCGCGCCACCGAGGCCGGCGCGCTCAGCGCGTACAAGTGGATGGGCAAAGGCGACAAGGAATCCGCCGACTTCGCGGCGTGCGATGCGATCCGCGGGATGTTCGACAGCGTCGATATCTCCGGCACCGTCACGATCGGCGAAGGCATCAAGGACGACGCGCCCGGCATCTTCAAAGGCGAAAAACTCGGCACCTGGATGAAGGGCTCGGTGCACATGGCCATCGCGCTCGATCCGATCGACGGCACGACCATCGTCAGCAAGGGATTGCCGGGGTCGATCAGCGTGATCGCCGCGGCCACGTGCGAAAACGAAGACGATGATCCGATGAAGCTGCTGGCGGACATCCCCAGCTTTTACATGAATAAAATCGCGTTCGGCCCGAAGGTGAAGCAGGGGCCGGGGCGCATTCGGTTAGACAATTCGGTGCAGGACAACCTGGAGATCATCGCGCTGAAGCTCGGCAAGCGCGTGCAGGATCTCACGGTCGTCATCCTCGATCGTCCGCGACACGAGCGCGTGATCCACGACATCCGACGCGCCGGCGCTGCGATCCGTCTGATCAGTGACGGTGACATTGCCGCGGCAATCGCGCCCAGCATGCCGGGCAGCGGCGTGGATGTGTATATGGGCATCGGCGGCAGCCCTGAAGCGGTGCTTGCGGCGGCGGGGATCAAGTGCTTAG
>JACMJD010000049.1 GCA_014380825.1 Phycisphaerae bacterium
CCCTGCCGCCGGACAGTTACTTCAGGCGCACGGAACTGCCGCTGACCAGCCTGGCGTTCCTGTTGCCAATCATCATCCTGTACGAGATTGGGACGCAGATGTACGTGACCGATCCGCGCAGCCAGACCGAGCAGCGGATCATCGCGTTCAGCATGCTGCAACGCTTTCTGAATCTGTTCGGCGCCAGCGCGAAGTATCTCCCGGCCATGGCGGTGCCCGCGATCCTGCTGACCTGGCACATCGCGCGGCGCGACAAGTGGCGAGTGAAGCCGGGGCACGTCATGGGGATGGTGTTGGAAAGTCTCGTGCTGGCGATTCCCCTGATCCTGCTGGGTCGAGCGAGCGAGCGATACCTCTCGCACATCACGCTCGTCGGTGGAGCGAGCGCGGGCGCGAAGGGATTGTTCGTCTTGTCGTTGGGCGCGGGTGTCTACGAGGAGCTTCTGTTCCGGCTGATCTCGTTCTCGGTACTCAGCTTTGTGTTCACTGACTTCCTGGAGATGCGAAGAACGCCAGCCGCCCTACTAATGGTATTTACGTCGGCCGTATTATTTTCGTGCTACCATTACTTGGGTAACGAGCCGTTCCGGTTCTGGACTTTCGCCTTTCGCACGCTCGCCGGCGCATACTTTGGCGCGGTATTTCTGTGTCGCGGATTCGGCGTAACCGCAGGTTGTCACGTTGGTTACGACATATGCGTGGTTGCCCTGCGCTTATTTGCCCGATGATCTGTAAGATTTTTTTCTGCGCCTTTCTTCACAAACCCCTATAATCGACCTAGAAATGCCAGTCGTGTGTGCGACCGGTTGAGTGTGGTCGGCGCTACAACCCCCAGGGAAGAGGGTTCAGGGCGTTTTTGCTTGTGGGCACGAGTAAAGCGGCTGCGCCGAAAGCGACAGATATACGGCGGACTTCGTTCCGTCTGTCACAAACTTTTTCCTGGCTGACAAACAGTCGGCCAAGGGTGCACAGAAAGAGCACGGACGCAAAATGCCAAATCGAACCAAACAACGTCGAAGCGGTGGGTTGACGCTTCTGCTTTACCAGCGGACGCTTCACCCAGAACTCTTCCGTATCCTCGCCAGCGAACAAGTCTCGCGCCGCGCCTACGAGGCCGACATCTGGCTCGTCGAAGGTGGTCACGTTATCTCGTTCTCGGCGGGCAAGAACACGCTGACCGAAGTGATCGTCACCAACCACGAGCCCCTGACCGATCGAGGCCTGCTCCAGACGATTCCTTGTCGAGGCGAAAAGAACCACGAGATGACCAGTGGCGGAACGATCCGCTACATGATCAGCACTCAGGAAGAACAACTGACGCAGACGCTCTACGAAGCGACCAAGCACGAGATCGCCAGCTACGCCGCCAAGCGCGAGCTGATGACCGCCGAGACTCCTGCCACGCAGGAGAACGGCGCGACCCTCAGCGTGCTGGACATCGAGCGTCGCAGTCATGAGCTGCTCGTGCAGAGCTTCCATCTGTTCGATGAGAACCAGATGGTGATCAAGACGCAGTCGATCATTGAAGTGATCAAGAACGCGTAAGGATGCGCGTTTGACTTAAGATCGTGTGACAGACGGTTGCATTGCCTTTTGTGCTCTTCCCGGAAATCAGTGAAACCCACGGAAATGATTTCCGTGGGTTTCTTCTTTGCCGAGCGCAGCGCGCTTGCTGCTAGCGCTGTGCATCGGATGATTCGGAGTCGGTGCGTGACGCGGCGTCTTCATCGTCCCCGGCCGCATCGTTGTCGGCCGCATCTTCATTCTCATCTTCGTCTTTATTCAATCCGAACTTCTCGGCGATGACATCATAAATCGCATCGGTTGGCGGGCGATCGTAGACGAAATCGTCGAGGACGATTTCGCCCTGTTGCGCGTTCGGCGTTTCGTATTTCAGCCAGACGATTCCCTTGCGGTCCCACAGGTCGTTGTTTACTGACTTGACGTCGTCCAGATCAATCGTCGGATGACCGGGCACGGAAAGCTTCGTTCCACTCAGACGATATTCGCCGCGCGAGCGATGAAGCGACCACGCCAGCAGTGCGATTCCTAACGGGGGAAGCGAGAAGCCCAGCAGTTTCTGGATCAGCAGCGATGTGTCATTGTGATGCTGGTACTCCTTGATCTTCACCGCGAGCTGTTGCTTTTTGGCGCTGTCGGTGGTGGCTTCGTTCTCGTCCTGGAGCGCCTTCAGCTCGCGGTTGTGCCGCGGATATCGGATGAATCCGTCGTACAGGAACGCGATGCCGAAGCCCATCACGACGACGAACATCAGGTAGCGCGTGTTGCGATAATACCGCCCCGCCTTGGCGACGATGTCGGCGGTGTTGGAGGCGCTGGTGCCGGAAGATTCGGTGGTCATTGGCAAAACTCCGAGAGCTATTTCACCCGAGACTGCGTTGGTTGAGCGAGGGAATCGTGTAAGCGCTGCGCGGCCGCGATCGCTTCGGCGATGAGCGCATGTCCTTCGCGACGGTCGTCATCACCAACGATTCTCGTTGATGCAGACTTGAGTTCCGCAGCATCGGCAGACAGATCATCCACCAGACGCTTGGCGCGTTCGCGCGCGTCGCCTGGCAGATTCTCAGATCGTTCGTTCGTCACGGATCGGATTGTAGCCGAGAGCGCCTACGATCGCGAAGCGATCGCCGAGCTGATCGGTTTGAGCACGCGCGGGATGACGAAGTCCGTGCAGAGCTTCTCGGCCCGCTCGGACATCTCGACCACCAACTCGTGCAGCGGCTGCTTCGGACGATCGCCCCAGTATCGGCGAAGGATCAGATAGACGCTGATCACGTCGTCGCTGTAATCGCCGGTGCGAACCTGGTAGCTGTTGGTGCGGGTGACGACGTCGATCCGCGCTTGAAGGCGGCAGTCGTCGCTAAGCGCGACGGTCACGGTCGGCTGAAAGTCAACGGCTTTGGCGCCGGTCTCATCCAGCAAGCAAGTCAGCGGCGATTCCGGGAACAAGCTCTCGGCGATGATCTCATCGTGATTGCCGGCGAATTCCAGATCGAAGCCGAACAGCACGTCCAGATAATCGATCTCGACCGGGCTCAAACCGAGATGATGTGGCGCGAGATCGAGCAGCAGCTTGTGCAGCCGAACCGCATCGCCGATCGATTCCGGATTCACGTGCCCGGCGGTGAGTCGCTTGGATTCCACCGCGAGCCAGCGATATGCCTGCTGGCTGCGATCTTCCTCGAGATTGAGTTCGCCGTTGTCCGTCTTGCGGAAGCGAGTCATCCCAGGAAAGCCTTTTTGCACGGTCTCAAAGAAGTGCAGGATGGTTTCACGATTGTGCGGCAGCGCCATCTGCGAGCCCAGCCGCATGTTGACGTAGAAGTCTTCGCAGACGGATGAAAATGGATTGGACATATGTCTCCCACAAGCCCGACAGGGCGCAGGGCCGCACTCTCTTGTTATCGGTCTGGTTGCCCGGTCGCTTGAAGCACGACTATTGCTTAAACGTTTGCGAACAAGCGATGTTCGCGCACACCGTATTTTGCGGGCTGCCGCCGCATCTGTCGAGCGTTGCAACAATAAACGTTTATCGCAAAGTTGACCGCCCCGCCGCATGCTCTTACAAACGGTTCGAACTGATGGCCGTCACGCAGCAAAAGTTCAAACCGGTTTACGCGCTGATCGGCGAAGACTCATTTTTGCAGATCGAGCAGCTCAACCGCATTCGCGCGCTCTTGCCGGATGATGCTCAGCGCGCCGACTTCGATGGCGAACGCGCCACGCTGTCGGACGTGCTGGATGAGCTCCGCAGCTTCGCGATGTTCGGAGGGGCGAAAATCGTCGTTGTCCGCGCGGGAGACGACTTCATCACGCGATATCGCGAGCAACTTGAAGATTACCTGGCCAGTCCGTCCGAGGCGTCCGCCCTGCTGCTTCGCGTCAACACGCTGGCGAAGAACACGCGGATTTACAAATTTATCGCAAAGTTCGGCGAGATCGTCGAATGCACGCCGCCCAGCGAACGCCAGTTGCCGGCGTGGATCACGATGCGCGCGAAATCGGTACACAAGGTTAACGTTGCTCCAGATACGGCGTCGCTGCTCGCGGAGCTAGTCGGCGCAGACCTCGGCCGGCTCGACAACGAGCTGGGCAAGATCGCGGTGATGTGCGGCGACAAGAAAACCATCGGCGCACAAGACATCGCCGGCTGCGTCGCGTTCCAACGCGAGCAGGAAATGTGGGACATGACCAACGAGCTCGCGATGGGTCGGCCGGGTGAAGCGGTTCGTCGCTGGCGACAGTTGCTTCAACTTGATTCATCGGCCGAGTTCCGCGCGGTGACGTGGCTATCGATGTGGCTGGAAGAAGTCGGCACGATCCTGTCCGGCGGTGACACGAGCCGGATGGTCTGGAAGTACAAAGATCGCCTGCCGCTGTTCCTGAAGACCGCCAAATCGCTCGGCAAGGCGCGCCACGCGAAGGCCGTCGATCTATTGGCGGAGATTGATCGCCGAAGCAAATCTGGTCTGGGTGACGCGGCAGCGAACGTAGAAAGATTTATTCTCAGCCTGAGCAACGGGTAAGTTCCATCGTACTATCTCCCGGAATGAAAAAAACGAATCGAAATCACAGCGACGTCGTGCAGATCGGCCTGACGCAGATGAACTGCTCGGCGGATGTGAAGGCGAACCGCGCCAAGCAGGTTCGGCTGGTCGAGCAGGCAGCGAAGCAAGGCGCGAAGATCATCTGCACGCAGGAGCTGTTCACTTCGCAGTATTTCTGCCAGGTCGAAGATCATCGCTTCTTCAAGTTGGCCGAGACGATTCCCGGGCCGAGCACCGATGCGCTGGCGAAGATCGCGAAGAAGTACAAGACAGTCGTCGTCGCATCGCTCTTCGAAAAGCGCACCAGCGGCCTGTACCACAACACGGCCGCGGTGATCGACGCGGACGGATCGATCCTGGGCATCTATCGCAAGATGCACATCCCGGACGATCCGCTTTACTACGAGAAGTTTTACTTCACGCCCGGCGACGCGGGCGAGGGCGGTGGCTTTCGCGCGTGGGACACGAAGTACGCCAAGATCGGCGTCCTCATCTGCTGGGACCAGTGGTACCCCGAAGGTGCCCGGCTGACCGCCATGCAGGGTGCGGAGATCCTCTTCTATCCGACCGCCATCGGCTGGCATCCGTCGGAAAAAGCTGAATACGGCGTCAACCAGCATGGTGCTTGGGAGACCATCCAGCGTTCTCACGCG
>JACMJD010000578.1 GCA_014380825.1 Phycisphaerae bacterium
CGTCGCCCGCATCAGTGGCCGCAGCCACGCGATTGGCGTCTCCAACGGCACTTGCGGGCTTCACCTGTCGATGCTTGCGGCCAACATCGGGCCCGGCGACGAAGTCATCACCACGCCCTTCTCGTTCGTGGCCAGCACGAACTGCATTCTGTATGTCGGCGCGACGCCGAAATTTGTGGATATCGATCCGCTGACGTTGAACCTCGATCCGGACAAGCTCGAAGCATCGATCACGAGCAAGACCCGCGCGATCGTCGCGGTCGAAACTTTCGGTCATCCGGGCGGCATGCGGGAAGTGGAGATCATCGCGCGCAAGCACAACTTGACCCTCATCGAAGACAGTTGCGAAGGCTTCGGCGGAAAACTCGGTGCCCATGGAGATGAACGGCCGATCGGATCGTTCGGGAAAGTTAGCACGTTCGCGTTCTATCCGAATAAACAAATCACCACCGGCGAAGGCGGCGTGATCGTGACGGACGACGACGACGTCGCGGCCGTCTGTCGATCCCTGCGCAATCAGGGTCGCGACGGCATGAGCTGGCTGGCGCATCAACGCCTCGGCTACAACTATCGCATGAGCGAGATCAACGCCGCGCTGGGCGTCGTGCAGATCTCGCGGCTGGATGAAATCCTGGCCAACCGACGTCGCGTGGCTGAGATTTACATGCGGCGGCTGATGGATAACCGTTCGCTGATTCTCCCCACGCTGGGCGAGCACGACGTGATGAGCTGGTTCGTTTTCGTCGTCCGCCTGAACGATTTGTTCGGGCCGAGCGATCGCGATCACGTAATCCAGCAACTGCGGGCGGAAGGTATCGGCTGCAACAATTACTTCCCGCCGATTCATCTTCAGCCGTACGTTCGCCAACAACTCCGCACCAAGGCGGGCGATTTCCCCATCTGCGAGTTCGTCGCATCACGAACAATTGCATTGCCATTTTACACGCGGATGACGGAGCAGGATGTAATGCGCGTGTGCGACACGCTCGATCGCGTGCTCGATCGCACGCTGACCAACGAGCGATCGCGGTTTTAGCATCCCGCTACAGCAAATACGCGTGCGCTGGTATCCTTCCGCGCACGCTTATGAAATCGATCAAGCTCCTTTCCGTTCTGTTGATTCTCGCGCTCGTCGGTTGCCGTTCCACGACGAGCAAGAGACCGACCACCAAGCCAACCACAAAGCCCGCGGCGGCCGAGCCTGCGCTCACGAGCGAGCAGCGGCAGCTCGAGCTCGAATCGTTCGACAAGGTGTGGACGACCATCCGCGATCGGCATTTCGATCCGAAATACAACGGCGTGGATTGGGATGCCGCGCGCGCCGAACTGCGGCCAAGGGTGGAGAACGCTAACACCGCATCCGAAGCGCGGGCGGCGATTCATGAGCTGCTGGAACGGCTGAAGCAGACGCACTTCGGCATCATTCCACAGTCGGCGTACAAGGAGCTGGACGTAGGTTCGCAGTCCAACGGCAGCAGTGGAATCGACATTCGCGTGATCGACGGGCACGCGCTGGTCACCAAGGTCGAAGAAAACTCCGGCGGAGCGAAAGTGGGCGTGAAGCCCGGCTGGGAACTCGTCGCGATCAAGGACAAACCGGCCGCGGAAGCGATCGCGAAGATTGAAAAGGCGTTTGACGACTCGACGCTAAAAGACCTCATGCTGTCGCGTGCGTTTGTCGGCCAACTGCGCGGAGACATCGGCTCAACCGTGCAGGCGACGTTCATTGACGAGAAGAACCAGAAACGCACGCTCGACATTCCGATGCAGGAACCGACCGGCGAGCCGGTGAAGTTTCTACAACTGCCGACAATGTACCTGCACTACGATGCGCGCGTGCTGCCGAACACGGATGTCGGCTACATCTATATCAGCACGTTCTTCGGGCCCGACCTGGTGACGCGATTCGGCAAATCACTTGAAGGGTTCAAGGACACGACGAGCGGCCTCGTGATCGACCTGCGCGGCAACCCGGGCGGCGTCGGAGGCATGGCCATGGGAATCGGCAATCTGCTGACGCAGCGCACCGATCAGAAGCTGGGCACGCTGAAGATGCGCAAACAGACCTTCAACTTCGTGCTGAACCCGCAATCGCTGACCTACACAAAACCCGTGGCGATCCTAGTCGACGGCTGCTCTGGCTCGACCAGCGAAATCATGGCGCAGGGTCTGCGCGATATTGATCGCGCGCGTGTCTTCGGCGCGCCCACGGCCGGCGCGGCGCTGCCGTCGGTCATTGAGAAGTTGCCCAACGGCGATGGATTTCAATACGCGATCGCCAATTACATCAGTTACGGCGGCGACGTGTTGGAGGGTAAAGGGGTTCAGCCGGATGAGGTCGTGCAGCATTCGCGCGACGCGCTGCTGAAGGGCCGCGATCTTCAGTTGGAAGCCGCGGTAAAGTGGATTGGTACACAACAGAAATGATTCAACAGCGATCTCGTATTCGTTCGGCGTCCGTTCAGAAAACACTTTGAGACTGGGAGATACAACATGTCCTTTCAAATCGAATTGCAGAAGCGGCTCTCGCGTCGGGTGCTGCTGGTATTGGTGGCCGCGACCGGAACGCTCGCCGGGCTAACCGTGTTCGGGCCGGTTACGACCAGCACTGTTGTCGCTCGCGCGCTTTCGGCCGATCCGACGGGCGACGAGGTGATGAACAAGTACATCGAAGCGACCGGCGGAAAAGCCGCCTACGAGAAGATCAAGAGCCGCGCGATTACCGGCAAGATCAAGATCACACCGCCGGGCCTGGATGGCGAGCTGAAGACCGTCACGAAGGCGCCCAAGCTTTCGCACACGACGATCAACTTTGCCGGCATGGGCAAGTTCGAGAGCGGCGTGAACGGTGACGTCGTGTGGGAGAAAAATCCGATCACCGGCGTGCGCATCCTCGAAGGCGTTGAGAAAGATCGCGCGCTTCGCGAAGCCGACGTCGAATCCGGCGCCGACTGGAAGAAGCACTACGCGTCGGCCGAAAACAAGGGCGTGAAAGAAATCAACGGCAAGCCGGCCTATGAGATTCTGCTCACTCCAAAAGAGGGGCCGGCCATCACGCAGTACTTCGACAAAGACAGCGGCCTGCTCGTGCAACTGGAGATGCACGTCGCGCGGCCGGAAGGCGAGTTCGACGTCGTCTCAAACCCCAGCGACTGGAAAGAGTTCGGCGGAATCAAGGTTGCGACGAAGACGAAGCAGACGGTCAAAGACGTGCAGGAACAGACGATCACGATCGACAACGTCGAGATCAATTCCGACATCCCCGACAGCACCTTCGATCTGCCGCCCGATGTGAAGGCGATGGTAGCGGCCCCGCCGGCGACGAAGCCGTCGAAATAGTTCATCGCGAAAGACCGGATTCAACTTTCGAGGCGTGATCGTGCGAGCGATCACGCCTCGTTCTATTTCGGCGGGTAGTCGTAGATGTAGATCGTGCCGTTAATCACCGCCACTGGCTTCAGCGAGCGGAAGATGCCGTAATCGTCGCGCGGGAGATAAACGCCTTGCAGGTTGGTGGCGCTGATCGCGATATATCCGGGCTCGCGCAGCGAGGCGAGAGGCGTTTGCGGCTCGAACATCCATCCGCCCAGCAGATTGGTGTTTTTGATCTTGTAGAAGCTCGGGTCGGCCGTGCCGAAGTAGCTGAGATAAAGCGGACGATCATTGTGCGTCTGATACCAATCGCCGAGGTTTTTCAGGTCCTGGCCCCAATCGAGATTGGAATCGGCAAGCAGGTTCAGCTTTCCGTACAGCCGCGACGGCGGATTAAAGAACGCCACGTAGTTCGGCCAGCTTAAGAGTGATTCGAGCGCCAGCATGATCGCCAGCGCGCCAATCAGCAGTCTATTCCAGTTCGGCAACAGCCGCAGCGAGACGGAAACCATCACGCCCACGCCGATGAAGATGAACGGATACACCGGGAGGATGTGACGCAGGCCGAGGTTGAAGTTGCTGGTGATCGCCGCGAGTGCGTAGACCAACGGCGGAACGGTGAGGCACAGGATCGTCCACAAATCCAATCGCACCGCCGGCGCCGCAACGGTTTCACCCGGCAACGGCGGCGGAGATTCGGCGTTTAGCTTCGGCGAAAACAGTCGCAGGATCGACAGCGCCAGCGCGCCGAAGATCGCCAGCAGCGTAGCCAGCGGTGTCTTGAAGAGCATCGACGCGGGGAAGTAATACCACCAGCCGGTGATACGTGTTTCGCCCAGCAGGAAAGTGCTGCGCACGATGGTGGTCGCGTACGTGTAGAGAAATCCGAACAGCCACGCCTGCGGCAGAACATGATGCTTGTCGAGCGTCATCGTGAATCGCGGGATCAGGCTTGCCGGATGCGCATCGAACTCTTCCTTCGTTGGCAGGCGCGACACCTTTTCAGTTTTGGCGATCTTGGCCGACAGCTCTTTTGACCTGGAGAGATCGACCTTCTGCTGCATATCAAGCAGCCCGCCATCGCGCAGCGACGCGTATCGAAACCCGTAGACCGCCCAGGTCATTCCCCACACGACGAACGCGATGACCAGCGTCATCACGACCACCGCGGCCAACCGATCCCAGATGTTCTTGAGGGTAATGCCCGCGATGCGCCAAGGTTGATTGGGCATGAACGCGCGCACGGCCAGCAGCACCAGCGTGATCGGACCAAACAGGACGCCGGAGAATTTTACATTTACCGCCGCCCCGCACACGACCGCGACCATCGCCAATCGCCAGAGCGATCCGTGCCTGCCGAATTGCCATAACGAATAAGCGAGCGCGACCATCAACAGGCCGGTCGCAACGTCGTTCTTTACCAGTGATGCGTGTCCGGCGAGGTTCGGATCCAGCGCGAACAAAAACGCGGTTGCGATGGCCGCGACCGAGCCGGCCAGTTTCCAAGACCACCACGCCGCCAGCGCCCCCAGCGCCACGCCGACAAACATGAACTGCGACCGCGCCACCGCCAGTGTCGAATCCGGCCAATTCTCCGCAGTCCGATAGAGCGTGTAGACAACGAACGGCCATTGCTGGTCGGTGTCGGCCGGTATCTTCGACCACAGCGGATGCCGCGTTTCGACCATGATCGCCGTATTAGGCAGCGGCAGCGCCGCCCACATGCCGAACAGCGCCGGATCTTCGAAGTTGATCCGATAGTCCTTGAGATACCGATGCACGTACCCGCCCACGAGATGCAGCGGCTCATCGTACGTTGCGCTCTTGTTCAACGAAGCGGTGAAGCTCAGCGTGCCGAACAGCACCACCAACGCGGCGCAGATGGCCAGCGTCCATTTGCCGGTGAGGCGTTTTTTTATGGCGATCGACGGGCTCCCGGTCGTCATGTCGAGGAAAGTTGCGGCAGACGCCGGCAAATAGCAAGCGACTTGGAGCGCCGCGTCTGCCGTCCCGTGATGCCCATCCCGCAGACGATGAGCGCCCCCAGCGCGGCCGGTTCCGGCACGGTTGCGAGCACGCCGGTCTGCGAATTGAACGCCAGATCGATCAGCGAGTAATCATCGAAGTCGACGATGCCGTTGAAGTCGAAGTCGCCATTGATCCATCCGGTTCGGTTGTTGTTGAAGCCTGCGTCGATTCGGCTGTAATCATCGAAGTCGACGATGCCGTTGAAATCGGTGTCGCCGTAGAACGTGTACTTGAACAGTGTTTGCGTGTCGGTCATCGTCTGGCCGCCGAACGTCGCGCCCGGGCCGTAGAGGGTGTGATAGTCGGCGCCGCTCATCATGCCGATCGTCGTTGCGTGCTGCGGATCGTTAGCGGCGGCCGACGACCGGATGCCCGAGCCGTTCCACGCGCCGCCGTTGCGTCCGCGCAGGTAGCTCGTCGTGATAGCCTCTCCCAACGTGGCGCCGACGACGAGTTGATTGTCGTTCACGTCAATCGACCATGTTCCGGTGCTGGTAAAGAGCAGTCGCGTCCGCAGCGTCTTCCCGCCACCCGGTCCCATCTTCACCTGGCCATTGACAGTGGAGACTTGACCGAGGTCGAGGTTCGCGCCGCCCGTGTAGTTGATCGCACCGGTGTTGCCGATGTTGACGCCCACGGCGCTGAACGTGCCGCCGCTGTGATTGAACGTGCCCGCGCCGCTGTTGCTGCCGATGCTGATGATCCGGAACGGCGAGTTGATCGTGCCACCGGTTTGATTGAGGGTGCCGATGCCACCGTTGCCGCCGATCTTCGGATCGGGAATCTGCGCGCCCAGGCTGATGTTGAGCGTCGAGTTGCCGCTGACGTTCATTTCGCCTTCGCAGGCGAACTGACTGCTGTCGCCGCCGTAGCCGACCTCGAGCCGCGCCGCGTTGAGCACGCCAACGCCGCTTAGGCTGTATCGACCGGTGCCGGGGAAAATCACGCTGGTTGCATGTCGATCGCCCACGCGCACGAGCTGGTTGACCGTTACCGTCCCGTCATTCTGATTCACAATTCCACTAGAGCTTTCGAAACCCAGTCGCAGCGTGTTGCCGACGGTGAGATTGCCGTTGAAGAAAATGATCCCCGGCTGCGAGCTGTTGACGTTGAGAAATCCGACGGAGTCCCCGTATCCAACCAGAATATCTCCGCCCACGTTCAGCGAGCTGAAATTGGCGATGTCGAGTTGATTGAGTTGGCGAATGCTGACCGAAGTCGCGGCGTGGCCGGTGCCGACGACGCTGACCACGCCGCGTTGTCCGCCGACCAGACGATTCAGAAAAGTGACATCCGCCGATGTTGGTGTGCCGGCTGGTGTCCAGTTTCCAGACGATCCCCAATTCCCCGTGCCGACGTTCCAGCTCCGAATCACCGCATGCGCGCTTGGCGCGAGATTCAGTCCAACCAACGCAGCGGCGGCGGATAACGCGAAAATCTTGCGGGAGTTCATCGCCGATCTCCAAAAGGATGACAAATAACCCCTTACCGATACAGATAGCCGCCCCACCCACCCGCGCTAGCGTGCGGCGACAAAATTGTTGGAAGCGTGCGCAAATTGACAGACTTGGCCAAAATTACTTAGCCGAAGGCGATGCCGTTGGCACCGTGGTTGGCTGAGTCGAGCTTCGATACTCGCCGTGCAGATAACTCCAGATCAATCGATTCGGCTCGGCGCCCTCGAAGTGCGATTCTAGCTTGCGGCGATGGCGGATGACTTTGAACGGAGGCTCGTCAACGGCAGTGTTAAAGGGAATGTAAGCGATGGCTTTCGGATCGACGTCGAAATCGACTTCAACGCGTTCGCGATAGTCGCTCATCCGATCCGAAACATCCTGCCCGGCTCGCTTCTCGTACATGGCTTGAAGATCCTCCCAAGTCCGCGGCCAACGCCCCTCGTGCGATTCCATGTAATCGATCACCAATCCGCGACGTGCCACACCGCGTACGCATTCTCGACGCCGTGCAGATTCCGCCAAAGAAGCCAGCCTCCGGCGACCACGAGCCCGGCGATCACAAATGCAAGGATGGAATAGTAATTCTTGAGCTTCACGTCGCGTTTCCTCGGTTGGTTATGATACCTGACGTTCGACGCTATACTGCTTCACCCAATGCCCGAACCCGCCCGCATCAATCCCGATCGCATCCTCATCGTCCAACCCTCCTGGGTTGGCGACGCGGTGATGGCCACGCCCACACTGCGGGCGATTCGGCAGCTTTATCCGAATGCACAGATCTCGTACCTGCTTCGCCGATACGTCAAGCCGATTTACAGCGGCATGCCCTGGGCGGATAAGTTGATCACGTATCGCACTGGCCGCACCAAGGCGAAGGCCGGAAAGGGGACGTTTGATCTGGCGGCGCGGCTCCGCTCGGCGAAGTTTGATCTGGCGATCCTGCTGCCGAACAGCTTCAAGAGCGCGCTGGTCTGCAAGATGGCGGGCATCGATCGGATCGTTGGCTACGAGCGCGACGGGCGTGGGTTTTTGATCAGCGACAAGCTGCTGCCCGTGAAGGAACGCGGCAAGTTCGTGCCTACGCCGATCGTGAAATATTACCTCGGGCTGGCCGGATATCTGGGCGCGACCAGTCGCGATCTGAAGCTGGAATTGTTCGTCAC
>JACMJD010000579.1 GCA_014380825.1 Phycisphaerae bacterium
GCGATGGCGGTGATCTACTCCGGCATTCGCGACTCGATCGAATCACAGCGCTACGACGTGTTCAGCACGCGCGCACGGCTCACAACCGCGCAGAAGTTCGCCCGCATTCCGCGCGCCTGGCGGCTGGCCAGGCGCCTCTCGACCGAACCGATGCCTCGCGTGTTTTAAATGGTTCACACCCTCGAACTGTTCCAACATCCAGCCATCGCCGACGCGTGGCACAACGTAACCGCTCCGGGTGGTTACGAATGGTGGTACTTCGACGCCGAAGACATCGAGCGCGATCGGCAGATCGTCGCGATCCTGTTTGACGGTTTCGTGTTTCATCCCGGCTACCTCCGGAAATATTTCCGCTACGCACGACGACCGACTCGAGTCGCACCGCCGCTGCCAAGCGAATACGTCTGCGCCTATTTCGTCGTCTACCACGCCGGCAAGATCGAGCATCAGTTCATGACGCAGTATCCGGCCGAGCAGTTCGAGGCGCGGCGGGATTCGCAGCACGTGCAGATCGGCCCGAATCGATTCAACGCCGAGAACGGCGCGCTCAAGCTCTGGCTCGGCGGCACGCCGTGGAAGCTGACGGCGCAGGGCCCGAGGCTGCTGTCGACGACGCAGCTCACGGCAAGCCTGTCGTTCAAGCCGCGTCTGCCGCATGCGCCGGGCGAGCGGGAATTTTTCTCCCGTCAACTCGCCGGCGCCGAGCATCGGTGGGTCATCGCCAACCCATCGTGCGACTGCGAAGGCGAGATTCGCATCGCCACCGCCGGCGGGGCAGATCTTGCTATCCCGTTTCGCGGCCGCGGTTATCACGACCACAACTTCGGCACCGGGCCGATCGGTCCGGGTATCAAGCAGTGGTTCTGGGGACGGATGCTGCTCGACGATCGATCGGTCACGTTCCATTTCGCGCGGCCGCGCGATTGGAAGATCGAAGAGGAGATGCACCTGATCGAAGTGGATTCAACCGGCGCTCACGAGATCGACGTCGACAAGATCGAGATCGACTGGTCGCGAAAAACCGCCGCATGGTTGCGGTACCCGGCCAGCGCGAACTTTCAGGATGTGCTGCGGCTGAACAACCCGCGCATGATCGATTCGTCGCCGTTCTATCTACGCCTGGTTTACGACGCGACGTTGCGCGGGCAGAGTGGAACTGCGTTCTGCGAAGTCGCATACCCGCATCGACTGCGCTGGCCGGTGCTGGGACGGATGATCGAGATGTCGATTGATAAACGGGCGCTGAGGCCTGCGGAATAGCGCCGCCAGCGGCGAATCACCGGGTGGTCGGTTGCGTGGTGGGACGCGTCGTCGCGGCTTCTTCGGGCACGAGCTTGAACAGTCGTCCGCTGCCGGCTTTCACTTTCTCTTTACCGTTCTCGACGCGCATCTCGCCCATGTCCAGGATGTACAGCGTTCCATCGGCGGCAAACTTCACATCGCACGGCCGCTCGAGCGCCACACCGCCACGGCCGGTCCAGCTTGCGGGTTTGCCGGACGTGTTGCGGATGAATTCGCTCCGCTGTTTCTTGTCCACGTCGACGCGCTCGATCTTGTAACCCATCGGGCCGATCAGCTTCTGCCCGCTGGTTGCGAACGGCGAACGGTCGCCGGAGAGCGCCACGATCCAGTCGCCGCGCATGTTCTTGAACGGCCCGACGCCCGGCACGATGTCCAGCTTCGCCGCGCCGGACTGTGATTCGAAGATGCAGTACAGCAATTGTTTCTGGATGATGTCCGGCGGATCCAGCTTGCTCTCTTTATGATCCAGCAGCGCGGCCAGTTCCGGGTAGCCGGTCTTGATCACAAGATCCATCGGCGGCTGAAACTGGGATTCACTGATCGGACGAAGATCCGCGCTGAAATCCGGCCAACCGTACCACGGTGTTCCGGGGGCCAGACGCATGAGCGTGTCCGGATCATCTTTCACCGGTCGCGTCCCGCGCATCTCCATTCCGTTGTTCGTGAAGAACAGGCCGCCGTATTCGTTGAAGACCAGCCCGCGAGGCAGTCGCACGCCGTGCGCTTCGACGCGCAGGTCGCCGCCGCTGGGGCTGATCGAATAGATAGCGGCGGACGGCTTTCCGTTGAGCGCTGGCAGGATGCGCGTCTGCGTGCTGCTGTTGAACGCCTGGAACGGCGCGGTGACGGCGATGTCCGCGCCGCCGAACAATCCGGCGCGCGGGTTCTTGGTGTCGAAGCGATAGCCGAGCAGTTTGAGTGCGACGTAGGTCGTATCGTGGAACAGCGGATGATCGCGCACCCACCCGGCTTGCCAGTTATCCAACCCAACCACGCCGCTGTTCGTCGCAGCGCCCACGCCGAAATAGAGTCGGCCGTTCACGGGGTTCAGCGCGACGTCGGTCACGCTGTAATTGCCCTGCGCCGGCAAGTCTGCGATGACTGTCTTGTGCGATCCGTCGTACCCGAACGACGTGACCACACCCATGCCATCCGCATCGCGATGACTGACGATAATCCGCCCGCCGACCACGCACATGCCGCCGATCGGTCCGTACATCCGGAAGCCGCGCTGAAGAAACGGCAGCGCAATCGATTGGCCCCGCGGATAAATCTGGGAGATCGTGCGATCCGGCTTGAGGCCCAGGATCCTCACGGCCGTGCCACCCACGCCGCCTTCGGCGATCAGGACGGTGCCTTTGTGATCGCCTTCTTCGTTGTCGAAGCAAACGCTGGTGGGCGTCGTGAGCCCGTCGACTTCAAGAAAGAGCGCCATGCCGGCGGGAATTTCGACCAGCGACCGATCGATTGGCTTTTGCTGCTGCAACGGCACAACGCGCGGCGTGCCGGTGCAGCCGGTGCCGACGATGATCAGCAAGATCGTCGCGATGAACAGCGCTGCGACGTGCGATGACCTGCGATGTGCGAATCTCAATTGCACTGTCCTTTCGCGTGACATCATCGTCGCGACAAGCTCATCTCACAACCCGCGTGACCACGCGCGGGGTTTACATCTTCACGCTCTTGACCAGTTCCTTCACGTGATCAACGCTTGATTGAAACATTTTCGTTTCCTCCGCGTCCAGCTCGACTTCGAAGATACGCTCAACGCCTTCGGTGCCCAGCATGCACGGCACGCCGACGAAGTATCCGCCGATGTCGTATTCCTGATCGCAGTATGCGGCGCACGGGAGGATGCGTTTCTTGTCGCGCACGATCGATTCGGCCATCTGCACCGTCGCGGCGGCGGGGGCGTAGTAGGCGCTGCCGGTTTTCAGCAGGCCGACGATTTCCGCGCCGCCGTTGCGGGCGCGCTTAATGATTTCATCCAGTCGATCCGGCTTCACAAGTTGCGTGACCGGAATCCCGCCGACGAATGTGTAGCGCTTCAGCGGCACCATGTCGTCACCATGTCCGCCGAGCAGCAACGCCTGCACGTCTTCGACACTGCATCCGATTTCCATCGCGAGGAAGCTGCGATAGCGCGCCGTGTCGAGCACGCCCGCCTGGCCGACGATCTTTTTCGTGTCGAAGCCGCTCGCCTTCCACGCGACATACACCATCGCGTCCAGCGGATTGCTCACGACGATCATCACCGCGTTCGGCGAATGCTTCGCGACGTTCTCGGCGACATCCTTGACGATCTTCGTGTTGATGTTGATCAGATCGTCGCGGCTCATGCCGGGCTTGCGCGCGACGCCCGCCGTCACGATGACGACATCGCTGCCGTCGGTTGGCTCGTAATTCGTCGCGCCGATGATCTTCGAATCAAAACCCTCGACGGGGGACGCCTCGAACAGGTCCAAAGCCTTGCCCTGCGGCATGCCTTCGACCTGCGGGATGTCGACCAGAACGATATCGCCAAGCTCTTTGCTGGCGGCCCAGTGGGCACAGGTGGCGCCGACATTGCCGGCGCCGATGATGCTGATCTTGGCACGACGCATGATAATTCCTTTGCTGCGTGATTCGCGAAGGGGAGTGATTATGGGGAAACCGATCCGCGAATCAATCGTGGTGCGAACTCGCCGCTTGCGGCGTCGCAGATCGGCAACTGCGAATCGCCTGATCTGCGACGCCGCAAGCGGCGGACTTAGCGAATGAACGCTTCATCGCGATTCACCAACGCATCCGCGATCCGTTGCGGATGATGCTCCACCAGATCCATATTCTCGATCTCGTTTGGCGCATACCACCCGTAATCGGTCGTCTCATTGCTGAGCCCCAGCTCACCGCCCACGAGTTCGCAGACAAACGAAAACGCAACGAGCTGGTGGCGGTTTCCGTCGCCATACTGAATCACCCAATCCGGCGAGGTGTAAACGCCCGAGAGTTTCCGCACGGCGACACGCAAGCCGGTCTCTTCAAGCACCTCACGTTCGCACGCTTCACTTGCGCTTTCGCCCGGTTCCATCCGACCGCCCGGCAGGCACCATTTGCCGTTGTCGCTGCGGCGCGTCAACAGGATCTTTTCCCGCGCAGATGATTGGAAGATGATGGCCGCACATCCGACCATCAGTGTGGTTCCGCGACCGATGCGTGGTCCTTTCACGATGCGCACGGTTCGCGCCTTTCTCCCCTCCCCTTGTGGGAGGGGCCGGGGGAGGGGTACGTCCTCGCGCGGTGACGGTCTCCCGCCGCGAGCGACCCGTTCGATTTCTTCAAGCACCGCATCGATGTGATCGTACACGTCTTCATTGTTGAATCGAAGAATGCGATAGCCCTCCGATCGCAGAAACTCGTCACGCTCTTCGTCTTCATCCGCACGACCTGCATGCGCATCGCCATCCACTTCAACAACGAGTCCCGCACGCGGACAAAAGAAATCGACGATGTAGTTGCCGATCGGCCGTTGCCGGCGAAATCGAAGATCGGCGATCTGTTTCTTTCGCAGATGCTCCCATAGCACGATCTCGGCGTGCGTCATACGCTTGCGCAACTCACGAGCGCGACGCGTGCGATCCGGGCGGACGTGATGATGCGGTTCTCGGGAATCTTGACCTGCCTCAGATTCTGCCATCGACCCCTCCCCCGGCCCCTCCCACAAGGGGAGGGGAGAAAGAGCGCTCACCCGCCCAGATACGCCTTCTTCACTTCCGGGTCTTCCAGCAGGTTCGCGGCAAGGTCGGTTTTGATGACTTGACCGGTCTGCATCACGTAACCCCGATGCGCGATGGCCAGCGCCTGCTTGGCGTTTTGTTCGACGAGGAACACGGTGGTGCCCTCGGCGTTGATCTCTTTGATGATCTGAAAAATCTTCCGCACGATCAGCGGCGCTAAACCCAGTGAAGGTTCATCCAGCAACAACAGCTTCGGCCGCTGCATTAGCGCGCGACCGATCGCGAGCATCTGCTGCTCGCCGCCGGAGAGCGTGCCGGCCTTCTGGTGTCGGCGTTCGCCTAGTACGGGGAAACGGTAGAAAACGTCCTCGACGTCGGGGTCTGGATCATGCGCCTGGAACATCGGAGTCGACGGCGAAGCATATTCGACATCTGCCGATTGCGCCGGCTCAGCGGGGTGCGTCGCAGGCCCCGCTGCGCGAATCGCCGCCCTTGTGCGGTGCGAATGTTTTCGCAGATATCCGCCGAGCAGAAGATTTTCGCGCACGGTCATGTTCGCGAACACCTGCCGTCCTTCCGGGGAATGGCTGATGCCGAGGCGGACGATCTCGTGCGCGGCCATCTCGTGAATTTCGGTTTCACCGTTGAACAGCAGTTGCCCCCGCGTCGGGCGCAGCAGGCCGCTGATCGTGCGCAGGAGCGTCGTCTTGCCCGCGCCGTTGGATCCGATCAGGCAGACGATCTCACCCGAATCGATCTGAAGCGACACGCCGTGCAGCGCTTCGATCGCGCCGTAGCTGACTGCGAGGTTGGAGACTTTTAGGAGCATTTAGGAAAAACATTTGCCACGAAGGCACGAAGACACGAAGACACGAAGAAGGGAGGAAGAGGGTTAAGACAGCATTGTGTCATTGACGATTCGTCGCACGCCATTCTTCAGCAAAGC
>JACMJD010000580.1 GCA_014380825.1 Phycisphaerae bacterium
AGCGAAGGCGGCAGCATCATCAACATCAGTTCAGTCGCGGCCACCTCCGCCCCACCGTCGACTTCCGTCTACAGCGCCACCAAAGGCGCCGTCGACACGGTGACCAAAGTGCTTGCCAAAGAGCTCGGCGCGCGGAAGATTCGCGTCAACACGATCAGTCCGGGAATGGTCGTCACTGAAGGTGTACGGGCGATGGGAATTCTCGACACCGACTTCAAGACGAACTTCGAATCGCAAACCCCGCTTGGCCGAATCGGGCAACCTCAGGACATCGCGCCGGCGGCCGTGTTCCTTGCGTCGAACGATTCGAGCTGGATCACCGGCGAAACGTTCGTGATCGCCGGCGGGTTCAGATAACCGTCTCGCAAATCACCCGCTCAACCACAGGGAAGGATCGATCATGTCCAAGAAACTCGCAGGAAAAATCGCACTCGTTACCGGCGGATCCAGCGGCATCGGCCTGGGCACGGCTAAGGAATTCGTCGCCGAAGGCGCGCACGTTTACATCACCGGTCGTCGCAAGGAAGAACTGGACGCCGCGGCGAAATCGCTCGGCAGCAACGTCACGGCCGTGCAGAGTGACGCGAGCAAGTTAGAAGATCTGGATCGCCTGTTCGCGACGATCAAGGAAAAGCATGGCCGGCTGGACATCGTCTTCGCCAACGCCGGTGTGGGCGAAGTGGCGCCGCTGGGTGAGATCACCGAAGCGCACTTCGATCGGGTTTTCGACATCAATGTGAAAGGATTGGTGTTCACAGTACAAAAGGCGTTACCGCTCTTGAAGGACGGCTCGTCAATCATTTTGAATGCGTCGATCGCCGGCATCAAAGGCATGCCCGCTTTCAGCGTGTACAGCGCGACGAAGGCGGCGGTGCGATCGTTCGCCCGGACGTGGACGACCGATCTGAAGCATCGCAAGATCCGCGTGAACGCGATCAGCCCGGGACCGATCCAAACGCCCGCGATCGACGGGCTGGCGGACAGCGAACAGCAGCGGCAACAGTTCAAAGACGACTTGGCGAACCAAACCCCGCTCGGTCGCTGGGGCAGGCCTGATGAAGTTGGCAAGGCCGCAGTGTTTCTCGCGTCCGATGACGCCAGCTTCATCACCGGCGCCGAACTGTTCGTCGACGGCGGGCTGGCGCAGGTATAATTGGCGCCATTCGTTCTTCATTCCCGCCGACTGCTCGGCAAAAAGGATTTTCAGATGTCCAAGAGACTCTCCGGCAAAGTGGCATTAGTTACAGGTGGCTCGCGCGGAATCGGCGCGGCGACCGCCAAGGCGCTGGCCGCGGATGGCGCGACTGTGGCGATCAGTTATTCGGCGTCGCCCGATCGCGCTAGCGCCATCGTTCGCGAGATTGAAAACACCGGTGGAAAAGCAATCGCTTTCAAAGCCGACCAGGCCGACGCGAAACAGGTTGAGCGGCTCGTCGACGATGTCGTAAAGAAGTTCGGCAAGCTCGACATCCTCGTCAACAACGCCGGCGTTTCGGAATCCGGGGCGATCGACGATCCGAAAACGGATTGGGCGAAGATCGATCGCCAGCACGCGATCAACGTCGGCGGCGTCGTCGCGGCGGTCCGCGCGGCGGTTAAGCACATTCCCGACGGCGGACGCATCATCACCGTCGGCTCGTGCCTGGGCGCACACGTCGGCTTCCCGACCATTGCCGACTACTCGGCAGGCAAGGCGGCGGTCGTCGGTTACTCGCGCGGATGGGCGCGCGACCTGGGCAAGAAAGGCATCACGGTCAACGTCGTGCAGCCCGGCCCGATCAACACCGACATGAACCCCGACAGCGGCGACTTCGCGGAGGTGGCCAAGAAGAGCATCGCACTGGGTCGATACGGCAAGCCCGAAGAAGTCGCGGTGCTGATCGCGTTTCTCGCGAGCCCGGAAGCGAGCTTCATCACCGGCGCGGCGATTAACGTGGATGGTGGAATTAACGCGTGACAAATCGCAGCCTGTCATCCTGAACGCAGTGAAGGATCTCGGGTTACGAACGGCACGCAGCTGCCGAGATCCTTCGGAGTACCTCAGGATGACAAAGTCTTTCTGAATTCTCAGGGTGCAAGCGCCGACGCAACGTCCGTCATGAACCGTGTCAGGCTCTCCTTCACCTGCTCGTGCGTCAGCCCCGGCCAGCGGACTTCGATGTTCAGGACATCGAATGGGACTTGCTCGTGCAATCGCCGAATATCTCGAATGACCGTTTGCGCCCCACCCACGATGAAGTTGATCGGATGGCCGGCGAGCTCGTTGAAGTCGGTGGGCTCGGTTGCGTTTGCCGGCATTCGTCCCTCGGCCTGGAAGCGTCGCCACATCGTGCGCAGCGTCGGCTCGATGGTTTGTCGCGCATCGGCGTGGTTGATGCCGACGAACACCGGACGATTCGCGGCGATCTTGCGCGTGCCGCCTTCGGCGCGGTAGGCGGCGATGAACTGGTGATACTGCTCGATCGTCCGTAGGTGCGAGAAAAGCATGTTGAAGTTGAACCGCCCGGCGATGCGCGCGGCGCCGAGACTGTTCACCGCGCACCAGCAGCGCGAAAGAAAATCGTCGGCGGGTTTCGGTAGCGCATCCGCGCGATGAAGCGGAACGGGGAAATGTCGCAAAAACTTCGGCGGTTCTTTCCCGCCAACCAGCGCGGTGATGATCTCCAACGCTTCGGCGTAGCGATCGTGCCGCTCGCGCTCGGGTAGATCGTTCACGCCGAACAGTTCCGCTTCCTCCGGTTTGCAACCGCTTCCAAAACCGATGGCCATGCGACCGTTGGTCAGCACATCCGCGACCGCGCTCTGCTCGGCGACGTCGAGCGGATGATGCAGGTTGAGACAGATGACGGCGCTGCCAAGCTGGATCTGCTTCGTCTGCCCGGCCAGGTGCAGCGCCATCAGCAGCGGCGTGGGCAGGTGCCCTTCATGCGTATGATCGTGATGCTCGGCGAACCAGAAATAGCGCGCTCCGAGCTGATCGGCCAACCTCACCAGGTCGGCGACCTCGTGAAAAATGTCACCCGATTTTCGTGCGAGCGGGCCTTCGAGATGGTCGGTTATTCCGATTTCGATCATGACGATGAACTCACAGAGAACCCACAGAGCGGCCGATCATACTCGACAGCCGCCAGCATTCATGCCCGCGCATCCGCGTTGCGGTTCAACTTGCGGATCGCGCAGCTTAGACTGAGCACGCATGTGGATCATCTGGGTTCTGCTGAGCCTCGCGCTGATCGCGCTCACGCTGGTCGATGCGTTTGAGACCATCATCCAACCGCGGCGCGTCACGCATCGCTTCCGATTCGCTCGACTCTATTACACCTCCGCCTGGCGATTGTGGCGCACTGTCGCCTTGCGGTTCAGCGGCCGCCGGCGGCGCGAAGCGTTCCTCAGCGTGTTCGGCCCGATGTCGATGCTCGGGCTGTTGATGACCTGGCTGCTGCTGTTGATGGTCGCGTTCGCGCTGCTGCACTGGGCGATCGGCACTCGGCTGCACGGGCCCGATGAGACGACCCGCTTCTCAACGTATTTGTACCTCAGCGGCACAACGATCTTTACCCTTGGGCTTGGCGATGTCGTGCCGCTCGGTCG